>JBCBKZ010000307.1:0-6534 GCA_038520955.1 Bacteroidota bacterium
GAACTCATTCTATCATTTTATAAGGAAGTCATAGGCAAGAGAAATGCTGACTTGGCCAAGCAAATTATTGCTGAGGATTACATTCAGCATAACCCTATGTTGAAAACTGGAATCGAAGGTATCCTCCAAGCTATAGCGTTTCTTAAGAATATTCCTATTAAGACACCTTCACGCTCTCCTATACGACATATCATTTGTGATCAGGATTTTGTGGTTACTCACCTTTTGGTAGAAGTAGGAAATACAAAACAAGTGGTCATAGACCTGTTTAGAATAGCTGAAGGGAAGATTCAGGAGCATTGGGATGCCGTAGAAACGTATCCGGCAGAAATTAAAGGAGTAGAAAGCTTAGTGGAAGGCCCCAGCGAGATAGTAGACCATTATCTTACCCAAGAGAATAAAAGAATAGTGCTTGATTTTATCCAAAAGGGATTAATTGAGAATGATCTAAGGAAACTGAAAGATCTGGCTCATAAGGAGTTCATTTCTCATCAGCTGAATAGAAAAGTGGGAATGACAGAGCTGGAGAGTTTCTTAGCCAAAGTCGAAGCTCTTAACATTAAGACCATTCACCGAATCATAGGGGAAGGGAATTTTGTACTTGCCCAATTGGAAGGGAATGACGGAGAGAAAAGTGTGGTTTCTTATCAGCTTTATCACCTGGCAGAAAGGAAGGTAACGGACTGCTGGACCGTAAGTCAGGAGATCCCTGACAAAATGGCCCATGAAAATGGGATGATCTAAAATCATAAGGCATAGACTTACTTAATCAGCATCCCGGGTATCTACCTTGGATGCTATTTCCTTATACCAAATCTTAGATAGCGATATCCGTACTCTCTTTTGAGGTAGATAGCACGATCATGCTTTGTACACTACCCAAATCCGAGATTAAGGTAAGTTTGTTGAGGATGAAGGTCTCGTAAGCCTCCACATCCTGTACCACGATTTTCAGTAGGTAATCAAAGTTACCGGATACTCTATGGCACTCCAACACTTCCCCAAACTCATCTATCTTTTTCACAAACCTGTCCAGATAATTCCGGGTATGTCCCTTTAGGGTAAGACCTATAAAGACGGTCTGCTTAAAGCCCAGCTTTCTTCTGTTTAGTAGGGCAATGTACTTCCCGATAAAACCTTCCCGCTCCAGGCGTTTAATCCGCTCAAAGATAGGCGTAACGGTCATCCCTAAAAGTGAAGCCACACCCTTATTGGTCTGGTTTCCATCTTTCTGGAGAATCCGCAGAATTTTTAAGTCGGTATTATCAGGTTGATAGCTCATGGATAAACAGCATCTATTCTCAGGAAAAATATTTTCTCCAAATATATCTAAAAACAAGGAGTAACAGAATTAATTTCTATAAAAAAATATAATTAAAGAAAAATTATATACCATTTCTAATTTAATCCCGAAATAAGCACCTGCATAGTATCAGATTGCGTATATTTAATAATTAGTACACGAACTATTGCATTTACACACATTGCGGAACCACCTAACCCAAGCAAATAGTTACGTATGGGAGCATTAGTTAACAAAGTAGTAGTCAACACTCAGCTTTCCCCTTCAAAATCTGAATTGGAAAAAGCATTTCATTTGTTCTGTCAGGCGAAAGCCCTGACAGAACTTTATGAAGATAACTTCAAGCTTGTTTCCAAATACGTTCACGCCACCTCACGTGGACATGAAGCCATTCAGGTAGCTGTAGGCATGCAACTACTTCCTCAGGATTACCTTTACCCATATTATCGGGATGATGCCATGATTCTGTCCATAGGGATGAAACCTTATGACCTCATGCTTCAACTCCTGGCTAAAAAAGAAGACCCTTTTTCAGGAGGGAGGACCTACTATAGTCATCCCAGTTTAAAAGATGAGGATAAGCCCAAGATCCCACACCAATCTTCCGCTACTGGCATGCAGGCTATTCCAGCTACTGGTGCTGCTATGGGCATTCAGTTTAAAGAGCTGAGAAATATAGGAGAAGATGAAAAGGGTCTGGTGGTATGTTCCATAGGAGATGCGGCTATTACAGAAGGTGAGGTAGCTGAGGCATTTCAGATGGCAGCCCTCAAGCAGCTCCCCATACTTTATGTAGTCCAGGATAATGAGTGGGACATATCTGCCAGTGCAGATGAAATCCGTTCCCAAAATGCCTACGAATACATACAAGGCTTTAAAGGTATAGAAGCCTTCAGCATAAATGGATCTAGCTTCTTTGAATGCTATCAGACAGTCAATAAGGCTATTGATATCATCAGAGAAGAAAGACGTCCTGTTCTGGTTCATGCTACTGTCCCCCTTCTGAATCATCACACTTCCGGGGTACGCATGGAGTGGTATAGAGATGACCTGGATGAAGCTCAGGCAAATGATCCTTATCCAGTCTTTATGAAAGAATTGCTGGATGCAGGCTTTAGCTTTGAGGAGCTTACCAGAATAGAAGAGGATGCGGTAGAGGAAGTACAAATAGATTTTGAAAGAGCGCTACAAGCAGATGATCCTCAGCCAGAAGACTTGTTTACGCATGATTTTGCCCCTACTCCTATTACAGAAGAAAAAGGAGAAAGAACGCCTTCTGGTCAAAAAGCCGTCATGGTGGATGCTGCTCTCAAGGCAGTAGAAGAGTTGATGAGGGAGAATGAAGAATGTCTCTTGTACGGACAGGATGTAGGAGCCCGACTAGGAGGAGTATTTAGAGAAGCTGCCACCCTCGCACAAAAGTTCGGGAGTGACAGAGTATTCAACACGCCCATACAGGAAGCCTTTATCGTAGGGTCTACGGCAGGAATGAGCGCAGTAGGACTAAAACCTATCGTAGAAGTACAATTTGCTGATTATATATGGCCAGGTCTGAATCAGTTATTCTCTGAGGTAAGTAGGTCTTGCTACTTGTCTAATGGGAAATGGCCTATTTCCATGGTTTTACGTGTACCCATAGGTGCCTATGGAAGTGGAGGGCCTTACCATTCTTCCTCAGTAGAGTCAGTAGTTACTAATATTCGCGGGATTAAGATTGCTTATCCCAGTAACGGGGCCGACTTAAAAGGACTCATGAAAGCTGCCTACCATGATCCCAACCCGGTAGTCATCTTTGAACACAAAGGCCTCTACTGGTCTAAGATTCCAGGAACAGAATCTGCCAAAAGAGTACCGCCAGCAGAAGACTATGTTCTCCCATTTGGGAAGGCTAATGTGGTTCAGGAAGTATCTGAGGACTTCGCAGAAGATGCTATTACTATCATCACCTATGGGATGGGCGTTCACTGGGCCTTGGAAGCCAGTAAGGACATGACTGAGAAAGTAGAGATTGTAGACCTAAGAACCCTCTATCCATTGGATGAGGAAGCCATCTTCCAATCTGTTCGCAAAACAGGAAAATGCCTGGTAGTTACAGAGGAACCTGTCAATAACTCATTTGCCAGAAGTTTATCCGGCCTAATTCAGGAGAAGTGCTTCCGAAGTTTGGATGCGCCTGTGATGACTATAGGTGCGGAAAACCTTCCTGCGATTCCGCTAAACAGCACCCTGGAGAAAACCATGATCCCTTCAGCAGCCAAGGTGGCTGTGAAGATGGAAGAGCTACTCGCTTACTAAGAATATTCTTACTTGAGAATACATAAGCGCAACCTGATTTAGGTTGCGCTTGCCAATTATACAGCTTGGGTAAGTAATAAGAATTCTTTCTTTAGGCTAAAGCTGAATCAGCTTCCCAATGATATTCTCTACACTATCCTCCCCTCCCATCACATTTACCTGCTCGAAATAGTTGTACCATCCCGCGCCAGCTACTAATTGCTGGAAACCATCTGCCAGCTCCTGATTAGGAAAAGACCACACTGCGAAGTAGTCATAGTCTGCACGCTCAGAAGTGGCAGCATCATTCACAGACCAGGTAAGTATTTTTACCCCTTTCTCTAATAGTCCCTGGATGTGAGAACCTACCTGATTCATATAGTTTCCTCTTTCTTCCTGGCTGAGGTCAAGCCACGCCTGCTTGGCATTCCACAATTCAATAAAATAGATCATATGCATACGGTTATTTTGTTAATAATTTTCTTGTGAGAAAATAAGCCAGATCCATGATAGGATCTAGCCAACTAATTATTTTTTGATGCTGATGACTTGAGGTTGGGTAACGGCTTTCAATCCCTCCACCCCAAACTCTACTCCATAGCCGGAGTTTTTCACTCCCCCAAAGGGTACCATGGGATGGATAGCCCCATGCTGATTTACCCACACAGTGCCAGATTCTATTCTGGAAGCTACCTTAGCTGCTTCGGATGGATCATCTCCCCAAACTGAAGCACCTAAGCCTGTCTGGGTATCATTCGCCTTGAGAACGGCCTCTTCTACAGTAGCATATTTGATGATGGGCAATACTGGTCCAAACTGCTCTTCATCCACTATCCGGCTTCCATTATCTACATCTGCTACCAGTGTGATCGGGTAGAAATAGCCATCTCCTTCCAGAGGACTTCCTCCTCTAATAATTCTGGCACCATTGGCCTTGGCATCATTTACCAGCTCACTGACAATGTTGAATTGCTTCTCATTCTGGACAGGACCTAAGACTACCCCTTCCTCCATACCATTGCCCATAGGCATCTGACCTGAAACGCCATCCAAAATATTGATCACCTTCTCATAGTCATTCTCATGAACATATAGTCTCTTGGCACAAGCACATGTCTGACCCATATTGATAAACGCACCCCAGAACAGATCTCCAGCCTTACTTTCCATATCTGTA
This sequence comes from Bacteroidota bacterium, assembly GCA_038520955.1. Lineage (GTDB taxonomy): Bacteria > Bacteroidota > Bacteroidia > J057 > J057 > JBCBKZ01. The sequence goes on from JBCBKZ010000307.1 coordinate 4,755, forward strand.
CCCGGTAATACTATGGCCGGATCATTCCCCCCACACTCAAGCGTAAGACGAGCCATATTCCCTCCTGAAGCCTGTATTATTTTACGAGCAGTAGCTTCTGATCCAGTAAACATGATCTTATCTACTTCCTGGTTTTCTACCAGCATAGCGCCCACAGATCCATCACCGGAAATACTGTTCAATACGCCTGCAGGTAAAACGGTATTCATCAGCCTGACCATTTCCATTGTTCCCAGAGTGGTGTATTCTGAAGGCTTGATCACAACTGTGTTTCCAGCCCTTAGGGAAGGAATGATTTGCCAGATGGCTATCATGAGTGGCCAGTTCCATGGAGAAATGGCGCCCACCACTCCTATGGGTTTACGATGCATCTCATCCCTACGAGTATCATCCTCAAATACTACCTCTACTGGGAGGTCCAGAGAAGCTGGTACCTGTGTCCATCCTACACATGCTTGCATTTCGAACATGGATCCGGGTCCAGCCATAGGCTTACCCTGTTCTTTGGTAATCCACTCGGCCAGGTAAGGGGTATGATCCGCCAATACCTGAGAAACTTTCATCAATATCTCTTTTCTCTCCTCATCAGATTTAGCGGCCCAGGCAGGTTGGGCTTCCTTTGCAGTGCTTACCGCTTTCCGTATATCTTCAGCAGTAGATATTGGCGCATATCCTATGGGCTCTCCTGTAGCAGGATTTTTCACTTCCCACGTCTTTTAAGAGGAGATCAGCTCTCCATTGATCATAAATTCATAAGTCTTCATATCCTTTCTAGTATTAGTCATGAGGCTACATTTCCTCTTTCAAAATTGAATTATCATTAATCTTATACTAATTATCATTAGTTTTATGAATTATTGAACATACTTATTGACCAATACTCCAACCAATGAAGAAAAAGAAAATTAAATCACATATATTGAAGTATACTCCTTCAACACATTAACAATAATTCATTCTCAGGATGAAGAAAGAGACAGAATACTTTGTAGAAAGAGGAACTGATTACAGGATGGAACATGCTACCCTATCCGTGTATGAGACCAACTGTCCTTGTAAAGGGGTGGAGTTTATCTTCGACCGACATATGCTGACCTTAATGGTTTCCGGTCATAAAACCATTCTGTTTAATGATACACGTTTTGAGTTCTTCCCTGGCACACTTTACATACCTGCCAAGGATACCTTACAAACTGTCGATATTCCCAATGCTTCCCTAACCAATCCCACCAAATGCCTGGTCCTGGACATAGACCCTGACTTTATCAGAGATTTTGTGAAAGAGGTGATGAACACAGCTGATAGTAGCTGGTTTACAGATGAGATCTCAGAATCTACTAAGCTATCTCACTTCCTGTCTAATGATGAAGGGACCATCAACTGCTTTAAAAGGCTTTATGACTACCAGTTAAGAGTAGAGGATAGAGCCGATGAACTCATCACAGAAATGGTTCTGAAGGAACTCATTCTCCGACTATTTAAAACCAAGGGGAGAGCTTATATACTGGAGAACTTCAGAAATCAGATAGATAAGAATATCCAGAAGTCCATCTTATATATACAGGCAAACCTTGCAAAGCAGGTTACCATAGATCAGCTGGCCCAGTTATCCGGCTTAGGCAAAACAAACTACTTCAACAAGTTCAAGGCCTCCACAGGAATGACTCCTGTTAATTTTATCATGAAAGAAAGAATAGAGTTTGCCAAGAAGCTGATCTCATCAGACAATAGCCTGCAATCCATCGCCTTTCAGAGTGGCTTTAATACCTACGAGCATTTT
>JBCBKZ010000308.1:0-6532 GCA_038520955.1 Bacteroidota bacterium
TTTTTTAGGTGGTCGGGGAACTTCATAAGGAGTCCTATTATGTCAACTTAACAATATCGGACCTCTATTTTGGGTCATTCCATTACCTGGATGCAACATTTTACAGGCTTCCTTCCTCCTTCCCACGAAGGATAAGTCATAATTCTAGTCATTCATGAAATTCACACACTTTCTTTTTGCGTTCCTATTCATTCTCCCGCTGTCTTCCTTTTCTCAGGAGCTGTTGCAAACAGTCAGGGGGAGACTTACAGATGAGGTATCTTCCCAGCCCGTAGTCGGGGCTACTATAGCCATTCTGGATTTGCAGCCTGTAAAGGGCGCGTACTCAGATGAACAGGGATACTTTGAAATTAAACAGGTTCCTATCGGAAGACATACCTTTAGGGTAAGCTCCCTAAATTATGAAGAGGTGGTTTTGTCGGAGGTGTTGGTAAACTCAGCAAGGGAAGTAGTGCTAAATATCCGCCTGAAAGAATCCATAGTAGAAGTGGAGGAGGTGATTATCACTCCGGAGAATGATAGAGGGAAACCGCTTAATGAGTTGGCAGTAGTAAGTGCAAGGTCATTCTCAGTAGAGGATGCAAAAAACTATGCTGCCAGTGTAAATGATCCTAGCAGAGCGGCATTGTCCTTTGCTGGTGTGACCTCAGGAGATGATGAGAGTAATGAAATCATCATTAGAGGAAATTCCCCAAGAGGAATTCTGTGGCGAGTGGAAGGGATTGAGGTTCCTAATCCGAATCACTTTTCAGAAGATAATTCCGGAGGTGGAGGGATAAGTATCCTTAGTGTAAACGTACTGGATAATTCTGATTTCTACACGGGCGCTTTCCCTGCAGAGTATGGCAATGCATCTTCGGGCGTTTTTGACTTGAAACTGAGAAATGGGAACAGCTTCCAGAGAGAAGCCGCCTTCCAGGTAGGTTTACTTGGATTGGATGTGGCGCTGGAAGGACCCTTCTCTGATAAGAGTAGGGCTTCCTACTTGGTGAACTATAGATACTCCACCTTGGGAATCCTGGACCAGTTGGGATTACTGACATCATTTTCGGATGCTATTCCTAATTTTCAGGACCTTACTTATAAGGTAAATCTACCCACAAAAAAAGTAGGTATTTTTTCTATCTGGGGATTAGGAGGACTTAGTGAACAAAAGGTAGATGATGCTGATTTTCCGGAAGTCTATGGAGCTGACTTAGGCATAGGGGGCCTGAGCCACAGTTTACTGATAGGAGAGAATACCTTACTGAAAACAGCCCTTGTCTACTCCTACCAAGAGCAGGCATACGAATATGAAGAAATAGCCTTCAACTATCTGGAGGAAGAGAAATTTATCAATAAAACCCTAAGGGGAAAGATTCAACTGTCTCATAAATTTAACCCGAGGTTTAGTTTGCAGGCCGGAGCTATTGGAGCCGCCTTGGATTTTGAGGCCAGAGTCAGGGAAAGAGATAACAATGTGGAGTTTGAAGGTGTGGATACCGAGGGAAACACTACACAATGGCAGGGCTATACGCAGGCCTCTTACAGACTTACTCAGGATTTGACTTTCAATGCGGGCTTCCATATGCTCTACCTTGCATTGACTGAGGCGTCTTCTTTTGAGCCTAGATTTGGTGCTAAGTGGCAGTTCAAGAAGAACCAATCCCTTTCTCTTGGGTATGGAAGACATTCCCGAATAGAGTCTATGAGTGTATACTTTGCCAATGATGTCAATAACTACTCTGGATTACAGCAGCCTAATACAAGTCTGGGCCTGGCAAAAGCAGACCATTATGTGTTTGCTTATGACCTCTTCCCAGGCAGAAAATGGCATGTAAAGGCAGAGGCGTACTACCAAAGGTTGACTGATGTGCCTATTGCCTCTCCACTGGCTACGGACGAATTTAGTCAGGTATTCTCGACTATCAACCTAAACAGAAGCTTTGAAGGGATTCCTCTGGTAAATGAGGGGGAAGGAGAAAACTATGGGATTGAATTTACAGTTGAGAAATTCTTTACAAACGACTGGTACATACTGACGACAGCTTCTTTTTTTAATTCTCAATTTACGCCTCAGGATGGGGTTCAACGGGATACCCGCTTTAGTTCCGGTTTCGCCACTACCTGGTTAGCCGGGAAAGAGTTTAAGGTGGGTAAGAACAAGAATAATAGCTTTGGGGTGAACTTCCGGGCTTTGTGGAATGGAGGAGGAAGGTTTTTCAACTTTGACTTACCTGCTTCACGAAATGCTGGGTTTGGGATACGTGATTTTGAAGGAGGATATAGCCTGGATGGAGGAGATTACCTGAGAATAGACTTGCGATTAAACTACCGTGTCAACAAGCCTAAGTATGCAGCCACACTTTCTCTAGACCTGCAAAATGCTACCAATAGAGTGAACGTATTTAATTACTTCTACAATTCCAGCACAGGCCAGCTTCAGGCTAATGAGCAACTTGGCTTAGTTCCTGTACTAAACCTGAGAGTAGAATTGTAAGGAGAATTTTGGGACTGAGAAGCGGGAATGTTAGTTCGGAGTATTCAGATTAATGATTCTCTTCTTAGATTGGTGAAACATAAGAACGAAAGAAAAGCGATTCTCTCTATGAAAGACCTGGTACTGATGGACCATGATGGAGCCATAGATGATCTGTTATCCCAGATGCTGCTCATGCGGATGGAAGATAAGGAGATTCTGGGTGTGACGGTAACTCCGGCTGATTGCTATATAGAGCCGGCTATGGAAAGTGCCTACAAACTCTGCCAGTTTATGGGGCAGGAAGAAATCCCTCTTGGTAGGGGAGATTTTTATGGGATAAATGCCTTCCCAAATGAATGGCGGGCCAGACCGGAAGTAATCAATTCTCTTCCCATGCTCATAAACCTTCCTGAGCCACCAGATCCGTATGCCTATCCTGAAGCAACTTATCTGATTGTCCAAAAGCTCCTCTCAGCAAATGGTCCCGTAAGTATTTTGATGACAGGTCCATGTTCTAATCTGGTCAGGGCATTAGAAGTAGAACCCGCCTGTAAGAGCAAAATTAAGCAGATCGTTTGGATGGCAGGGGCTTTTCGTACCCAAGGGAATGTGCAGACTTATCAGCATGATGGGTCTGCGGAGTGGAATGTGTTTTGGGATCCGGTAAACTCCGCTAAGTTAGTGGAGATGGAGCTGCCACTCATCATGATTCCATTGGATGTGACCAATCATGTACCGGTAAACAGACCCTTCCTGGCTAAGCTGGCCTCCCAAATGGAGTTCCCGCTATCCCATCTGGCTGGCCAAATGTGGGCACTTACTGTGGACACCATCCCTTCTTACCACTACACCTATTATATGTGGGATATGTTGGCTACCAGTTATCTGGCACTGCCTGAGATATTTACCCTTGAAACAGTCCGCTGTAAGGTAAGTGTGAAACCTCCTAATGCTGGACAAACCATGATAAGCTCTGATGGCTATCTCATGCAGATCGCCCTGGATGTGAAAAAGGACATATTCTATGAATATGTTTGGGAGAGACTGAGGGCCTAGCTTAGGACCATTCCCATCCTCCGGCTTTGTTTCTGACCAGAAGATGTGTGTTCTCCACTACAGTGAGAAGGAGCTTCCCATATAGGTGTGGGAACAGTGCCCCGTCCCGACTTTCTTCCCACTTGAGAATATCCTTTACTCGTTTCTCAACTATCTCGAGTATGACCAACTCCTGGTCTTCCTGGAAATGGAGCGTAGCCGTAGGGATCAGTTGTTCCTTGGTGGAACAGTGAATAAATCCTTCTGCTTTCAGACTGTCATGTGTGTATACACCCTTATTTAAGGCATCCAACCATTGTTTATGGGTGGCTAAGTGATAAATCATTGGTTGAAGTCTATTTCTGCGTTATCGCCTATGCTGATGCTGTTGGATTTACCCTTTAGGCTAGTATCATTTCCTATAACAGAGCTATGGAGAATGATGGCATTTAAGTCTGAGTAGGCACCCAATATAGAATTTTCAATGACAGAATTACAGATATGTGTATTCTCCGCAACAGCTACATAGGGCCCAATGATGGAATTCTCAATCTTACATCCCTCAGCTATGTGGATGGGATGAATAATGACGGAATTATGAAACTGGTAGTCTGGAAAAGATTCCATTCTTTCCAGTAGGATGCGATTGGTTTCCAGAAGGGTTTGTTTTCTTCCGCAGTCAAACCAGTTTTCTACTGAGATGGACCTGAAAGAAACGTCTTTTTCTATCATCAACATTAAGGCATCAGTCAGATTATACTCCTCATGATCACCTATTTCCTCCTGCATCATTTCTTCCAATGATAAAAGGAGCTTGGGTACTTGAGGGATCTTGTATAATCCTACCAATGCCAGATTACTGGTAGGGATCTGGGGTTTTTCCTTCAGTCCTTTCACCATAGAAGACTCATCCAGTACAGCTATTCCAAACTCACGTGGATTATCTACTACCTGTACGGCTAACATGCCGCCATCCCGCTTCATGACTTCGGAGATGGTTTCACTGTAGAATATGGTATCACCCAGAATAATTAATATTTCTTCTTCATCTCGGAGTAAGGGAGCCGCAGACCAAATAGCATGTGCAAGCCCTTTTCTGGGTTCCTGGGTTACAAAAGATAGCTTGATCTTATCTTGATAATGTGTCTCTACGTAATCCTGGATTTTCTCCTTTAGGTAGCCTACTACGAAAATGAATTCCTCTAAACCTGCCTCTATCAGATTATCTATTATATGGCTCAGAATGGGCTTTCCAGCCACAGGGATAAGGGGTTTAGGTTGCGTATGCGTATGAGGCCTTAAACGGGAGCCCATACCTGCAACAGGAATCACGACTTTCATGTATGAAAAGTACGACAATTCTCTCAACATTCAAGTTGATACTACCTCCTCTTCTGCTGCGTAATTACAAGATAAATTCTACTTTTGTAGGATTAAATGGCCCCGATATAAAAAGTGGGTCAATAGTAGGGAAAGAGTTCCCAGGGAATTTAGAAGGCCCAGTGAGTTTATGATTGTTACTGAAGCAATTTCTGATCAGATTTTTAAGGATATACAGGCAGCAAGTCAAAAAGCAGGCTTGCCAGCCTATGTTATTGGAGGGTATGTCAGGGATTTTCTATTAGGTACCCGAGGCAAAGACATCGACATAGTCGTAGAGGGGAAAGGGACTGAGGTAGCCAGAGCTTTTGCAGAAATTGTGGGAGCTAAGGATGTGGTGATCTTTGAGAACTTTGGGACTGCTATGGTGAAGACAGGAGATTTTGAAGTAGAGTTTGTAGGCGCCAGAAAAGAGAGCTATCAACGTAATTCCCGCAAACCAGTGGTAGAAGAAGGTAGCCTGGAAGATGACCAATTGAGAAGAGACTTTACCGTTAATGCGTTATCCATTTCTCTTCAGGAAGAATCCTACGGAAAACTTCATGATCCCTTTGATGGCGTAAAGGATCTTGAGAATAAAATCATCAGGACGCCAACGGATCCGGATATAACCTTTTCCGATGATCCCTTGAGAATGCTGCGTGCTATCAGGTTTGCCACCAGATTAAAGTTTAAGATAGCCGAAGAGACCTACACGGCCATAAAAAGAAATAAAAAGCGCTTGTCCATCATTTCTATGGAGCGCATTCACGAGGAGCTTAATAAGACCTTAATGGCGGGTACTCCTTCCCGAGGACTGGACCTGATGTTCAAGACGGGTTTACTCCAGCTATTCTTTCCGGAGCTTGCTGAAATGTATGGTGTGGAGTATGTGAATGGAAGAGGGCACAAGGATAATTTCTATCATACGCTTAAGGTACTTGATAATGTTAGCCAGATAAATGGCCATCTATGGCTTAGGTGGGTAGCTATCCTGCATGACATAGCTAAACCTCTCACCAAGCGCTATGATAATCAGCTAGGCTGGACCTTTCATGGACATGAGGATAAAGGCGCCCGCATGGTGCCCCGCATTTTCAGGAGACTCAAGCTTCCCCTGAATGAGAAGATGAAGTATGTACAGAAACTGGTAAAACTCCATCAGCGCCCTATAGCCCTGGTCAATGAGGAGGTGAGTGATAGTGCCATTAGAAGACTCATAGTAGAAGCAGGGGAAGACCTAGATGACCTGTTGGATTTTTGTAGATGTGATATCACATCCAGAAATGAACGGAAGGTTAAACAGTTCCTCTCTAACTATGAAAAGTTAGAGGAACGAATCAGGGAAGTGGAAGAACGTGATCATTTAAGAAACTGGCAGCCACCGGTAGATGGGACATTGATCATGGAGACATTTAAGATAGGACCAGGAAGGGAAGTAGGTCAGATTAAAAATGAAATTCGTGAAGCTATCTTGGAAGGGATCATCCCAAATGATCAGGAAGCAGCAGTAGAATTTATGCACAAAATAGCTCCTAAGTACTTGAAAATTAGTTGATTGTGACAACTGGTTAACAAGGTGTATTTTTTTAGGAATTAAATTACAATCAAGCCTTTGAGAGTAAATAAAAAATGATAAATTATATTGGTTTATCTTACTACTCACAAACCTTAAGG
>JBCBKZ010000309.1:0-6504 GCA_038520955.1 Bacteroidota bacterium
CATAGAATTCAATACCCTGGTACATAAATGCCAAAGGGTAGATAATACTATGTGTGGATAGAGGTTGAACTTCTTTGCGTATGCCTGAAAATACCTCCTCAGTTCATCATGGGAAGGATAGTCTGCTACTGAAGAACCAAAATCATCAAAGGTAAAATCCTGGTATTGGGAAAGAGACTTTGAACTGATGATATGCGTAGTTTCAAATACACTGGAGTGGCTTTCATTTTCATTAAAGATCCAGTTTCCTCCCACTTCAGCATTACGATCATAGGCCACCACTTCCAGGCCTTGATCCAATATATTTTTGATAGCGGTGATGCCTGAAGGGCCCGTCCCTATTACACAAACTCTTTTCATAGTGTTTTGTCCTTTTTTCCAATATACTAAAAAATGACACAACTGTCATTTTTTTCAGATACATTTGTCTATGGGCAAACTGGCAGAAAATAAGAAGCGTAATGAGCAGGCCATCCTATCGGCAGCTATTTCCCTTTTTGCCAATAAAGGTTTTGAAGAAACTTCCATCAGCGATATAGTCAATGGAAGCAAACTGGCCCGCGGGACTTTCTATAACTACTTTTCCAGCAAAGAGGAGATATGGGATAAATTCATGGAGAACTTTATCTCAGAAATTAACCTTAGCCTGATAGAAGAGAGGAAACAAGCGGCAGATATTGATGAATTCTTGTATAACACTTTCTACAGCTATCTGCAATTTTTCTCCGATCCCCTCTTTCTGGACCTGATTATCAGAAACCAGCCTATTTTCAGGAAGTCCCTCTTTTCTTCTAATTCTCTCAAATCTCTTTACCTGCAGCTGGAGAAAGATCTCATCGACAGTCAGTACTTCACAGGACTTAGTCCTAATCAGTTTAAGATGGTCAGTTACTCCATGGTAGGCTCTGCTGTAGAACTACTCATACAAGCTAATACCGCTGAGCATAAAATATCACCGGAAGAGCTTTCTACCTTTTTCAAAGATCTGTTCTGGGCAGGAATGAAGGGGATGCTTCCTACTCATTCCTAACATTCTCCATTATCAGCAGTTGATTTGGTAAATAGGCTGACAAAAGAAATAACTATTTCTTACTTACTTTAAGACCTGTTATCTACACAACATAATCTCATCATGAATAACTGCGATCCAGACGGTTTTTGCGAACCTGCTCCACTAGGGGACAATTCTTCTACCCATTCTCTTGCCTCTGACCTGACTGTCATTTATGTGGGAGATCCTATGTGCTCCTGGTGCTGGGGGATTACAGAACACCTTAAATCGTTCAGGAAATCTTTAAAGCAAAAGGGGATCAACTTTGAAATTCTGATGGGAGGCCTAAGACCTGGTGGAGGAGACCCCTGGAATGATAAAATGAAGAACTTCCTGAAACATCACTGGGAGGAGGTTAATAAGCGCTCAGGCCAGCCTTTTGGATACGGACTGTTTGAGAAAGAATCATTTAATTATGATACAGAGCCTGCCTGTAGAGCAGTAGTTACTTCCCGGAACTTTCTGGAGGCTGACCAAGTGAATGATTTTTATGAGGAAGTACAGCGAAAGTTCTATGTTGAGAGCCAGGACCCGAATGAAACCGAATTCTACCGATCTATATGCGAGATGTTTGAGATAGATTTTGAAGAATTCAAATCCTTGTTTGGCTCTAACCAAGCCAAGGAAGCCACCAGGAATGAGTTTGTGCTGAATAGAGAATGGGGCGTAAGAGGCTATCCTACTGTTCTTCTCTCTCACAAAACGGATCTTCACATGCTGGCAAGAGGATATGCTGATGAAGAAGAATTGACCCATAGACTTTCTTCCATAGAGCAGCGTCTCGTAAGCGCATAACTCTGTAAAGCATTTTTCGTCTACTAAAATGTGTTCCAGATCTATCACCAATATCAGGGCCAAGAAGGAAGCCTAAAGTTTTCCAAGGCTACTCCTAACCTATCTTTCCAAGGAAGGACGCAGGGACTAGCTATGAAGTACGTCTCCTCTGGTGAAGAGATCTATCAAGTGCAGGGCAAATTTCTTCCAGTCCGTTCAGGTCATTTTGTACTTTTTCGCGAGAATGTTGCTTACAAGGCCCAAAGTAGTGATAAGGCTATCAGCACGGAAGGAATGTGCATGGATCTGTATACTGCTGGACTAAATGCTAGTGAGGATGAAATCTATAGGTCCCACTTACTATTTGATCTGCCCTACCCTATCTGGGGTACTTCAGGAGAAAGATCTATTCCATATAATGAGGACCAAATCCCCTTTACCCTGGGGAAAATGTCTTCCAGCCTGGAATCCTTTATCTCTCAGGTAATAGGAATGGAATCCGTCCTTAGCTGCCACTCAAAAAATGTTGATACTCAGAGAAGGCTGGCTGTAATCCTCATGAAGGCCGACATTTATATCAAGGAACATTTTCGGGAGAAAATCAGGCTTGATGTCCTAGCACAACAGGTGGGGCTTTCCAAGTTTCATCTCCTGAGGCTATTTAAGGAGTGTATGGGATATTCTCCTCAGGAAGCCCAAATCCACTTACGTATGGAGGAAGCCAGAAAGCTTTTAATGGAACCCCGCTCCATTACTTCTATTGCGCTTGAACTGGGATACCATGACGCTGCTGCATTCTCTAATCAGTTCAGAAAATTCTACCAAATGTCTCCCAGAACGTTCCGCTTAGACGCTTCCTAGAATCGCAACATTTTGCAATTTTTTGTGATCCCCCCTTTGTTTATTGGGCTGACAAAGCTCAATGAAGATGTACAGGTACTATTTGATAAGCGCATTATGGCTATTTCTTTTCTCTGGTCTACAAGGGCAATCTGATGTCTCAGAGAATTGGAAAAGCTTTACCCAAACCTTTACCTCAGAATACTCTTCCCTTGGTCTGGGAGGTCTCAGCTTATCCTTCGTAATCAACCTGGATCAAATCGCCTCCTCTGAGGACCTACAGAAAGAAAAAGTATTTTTCCAGAGAATGGAGAAAGAGATAGCAAGTTTTGAGCCTTCTGCCTTTTCTACTACCCAACTTCTTGAGTACCATTTATTGCGCTACCACATTTCTCTCCATCAGGAAAGGCTAACGCTCGAACAAGCATGGGCCCAGAACCCACCAAAGACCATTTCTCAAGAAAGCCTAGCGGCCCTCCCCAATGGTAAAGACTGGTATGCCTACTTCCTGAAAAGATGGGTAGATCTTCTGGTAGACCCAGACAGCTTGTATGTATTTGGACAGGAGCAGGTAGCTCGCGCTAAAAAGGCGATGAAAAACATTCAGCTAGCGAGCGGGATGGATAGCCTAAGCTTTCGATCACACCTGGCAGATCCTTCCTTCTATTTCCATTCTGCAGAAGAAGCTAAGTCTGCCTTTCAGCAGTTTCATGAGGACACCTCTCCTATCCTGGAAGAACACTTCCCTTACCTGGATAAGGTTCCTCCAATCAACATACGAGAAGGGACTGACCCCAATCTGGCTATGGTTCCCGGCTTCTACCGAAATGACACCTTCTTCTTCAACTACTTTGATAAGCCTTATAACAAACGACAGCTAGGCTGGCTGTATATGCATGAGGCTTTACCGGGCCATCACTATGAACGTTCTCTGAGGGCTTCTCTTGGACAGACTGATCTCCAAAACCTGTTCTGGATTCCCTGTTATGCAGAAGGCTGGGCTGCCTACATAGAAGAAATTGCCATTCCCATACAAGCTTACAGAGATGTGTATGAGGAATACGGAAAGTGGGAATGGGACCTCATCAGGTCTGTCAGAGTCATGTTGGATGTAGGATTAAACTACTATGGCTGGTCAGATGACAAAGCCCTTAACATCTGGAAGGAACATATTCAGGGAATTGATGAGATAGGAGAAAGGGAAATAGCTCGTATGAAGAGATGGCCAGCACAGGTGATCACCTATAAGTATGGAGCAGATAAATTGCTAAGGCTCAGTCAGAAATATGAGGACTTATACGACTACCACCAGGCACTCATGGAGGTAGGTCCTTTGCCCTTTTCTGTCCTGGATAAATTACTCGACAAAGGAATTCTAAATGATCAATAAATAAGATGAAAACTATCCTACACAATTACTTACTGCTGAGTCTTTTCACGCTTGGTAGTTGGGCCTGCATGGCGCAAAACGAGTATAAGGAAATATCAAATCTGGCGTATCTCCCAGCGGAAAAAATAGAGGTGGACAGCCTTCAAAGGTTGAACCTGATTATCCCTACGGAAGCAGAAAAGCCTCCCCTCTTAGTCTGGATAGGTGCTGGTGCCTGGTCTTTTGTCAACCGTCATCAGGAAATGGACTTTGCCAGAATGATGGGGAAGGCAGGGGTTGCAGTAGCCTCTGTTGGCCATAGACTAAGTAAGGGAGCTTTTGCCATTAAAACCCGGACACACGGTGTCAAGCACCCTACCCACATTCAGGATGTTGCCGCTGCTCTTAAGTGGCTAATTGATGAAGCAGATACCTATGGCTATGATACTGAGAACATCTTTGTGGGAGGATATTCTTCCGGAGCACATCTGGCGGCACTTCTGGCTACTGATCATCAGTATTTGAAAGCAGAAAAGCTGGATGAAACTACCATAAAGGGAATCATTCCTGTGGGAGGTACTTATGACATAGTGGATTACTACTCGGCCTTTGTGAATGCCAAAACCCAAAGAAATAGAGATATGGCAGATACCCACGTAAAGGATGTCTTTGGCGAAACAGAGAAAGATTTTAAAGCTGCTTCACCCGTAACTTATCTCAAGAATTTATCTGTCCCCATGCTCCTCATTTCAGACAGAAGTCTATACAGATACACAGAAGTATTTGAAAAAGCCCTTCAGGAAGTTGACTATCAGGATTACGCTATTTATCATGTCTTCCAGAAAAACCATAATGAACTTTGGGAAGAAATCTCCTTTGAAGAACATAGCTTATCCCGAATGCTAATGATTAACTTCATACGGCAATACGCCTCCTGAAAATGGATGATAAGTTATCGGTTGAAGGTAATAGGCGTATGGTCTTTCTTTGGAGAAAATGAGAGAATCATGTGTGTGAGTAGCTTAACTGATGACAGAATGTATGAGGCCCTGCTGGCAAAGGATGTTTCTTTTGAGGGGCTCTTTTTCGTGTGTGTGAAGACTACCGGGATTTTCTGTAGGCCCACCTGTACAGCCAGAAAGCCTAAGCGAAAAAATGTAGTGTTTGTCCCTTCTGCTAAAGATGCCCTGGGCTTGGGGTACCGACCCTGCAAGGTATGTAGTCCACTTAAATTACAGGGTATCACTCCAGACTGGATGGGGAGTTTACTGAAGGAAGTAGAAAAAAATCCTCAACTCAGAATTAAGGATGAGGACCTGGTAGAAAGGGGTTTGCATCCTAATAGAGTCAGAAGATGGTTTCTGAAACATCACGGAATGACATTCCAGGCATATCAACGTTCCATCAGAATCAGCTATGCCTTTGGAACAGTAAAACATGGAGAGAATAAGGTCATACACGCTGCCTATGATAGTGGATATGAATCTCTAAGTGGCTTTCATGAAGCCTTCAAAAAAGCTACTGGCTTTTCTCCTAAAAACAGCAAAGAGGGTAAGCTTATCTATGTAACTAGGGTACTTACTCCATTAGGGCCTATGATGGCTTGCGCTACGGATGAGGGAATCTGTTTGCTGGAATTCATGGAAAGGAAGGAATTAGAAGCGGAACTGGCTCATCTTGCCAAGGTTTTTAAGGCTAGCTATGTTACTGCTCCCCATCCTCACTTTGAGCTTTTGCAAAAAGAACTGGATGCCTACTTCAATAAAGAGCTGACCACTTTCAGTGTACCTATTCGTTCTCCTGGAACACCCTTTCAAACGGAAGTATGGAATGCGCTTAGGCAGGTACCTTATGGTACTACCCTCTCTTACAAAGAGCATTCAGAGAGAATGGGAAAACCTAAGGCTATAAGAGCTGTCGCTAATGCCAATGGAAGAAACCGCATTGCCATTATCATTCCCTGCCACAGAATCATCGGTAGTGATGGCAAGCTTACCGGCTATGCAGGAGGATTACACAGAAAGGAATATTTATTGGAGCTGGAGAAAGGATTGAAGTAGCCATTCAATTTAAGTTGGCAGATTATGTTTATCACCCCGGTGGGCCATTGGGTTTGGCAAGTGAGTCAGCCGGGGTCTTAGCAAAACACAGGAGATCCCGGCTGACCCAAATATCCTTACCCTACAAGCTCACCGGGATGATAGCAACATCTAATCCTTTCAGATCGATCAACAACCTGCTTTAATCATCGAAAAGAGCAGAAGTTTATTACAACTTCCAAAATCGTTTTTTTAACAGAATCCGTATCTCATTCGTATATTAGGTAAAAATCGATAGGATGAGTGACGAGTTTAAAGAAGCCCTCCAAAAAGCACAAAATCTATCTCCACAAGAACAACTAGCTCTTGTGGCTACTCTCAGTCAGTTGTTATCCCAGAAACAGCTTAACGAACTCACCTTTGAAGAACCA
>JBCBKZ010000030.1:0-15989 GCA_038520955.1 Bacteroidota bacterium
TCCCTATACACTCAAGGAGAAAGAACTAACTGCTAAAGGACCAGAAGTGTATGGGGATATTTCAGATCTGCAGAGACAAATACATCATAGGGAGCGCCTGCCATGACCTGGGCAGTAATCTTGCCGGAAGAATTAATAATGGTTTCACACTGAATCCCAGTCTGCCCTTCAAAAGTGGATACCAACTCATCCATGGCAAACTGCACATTGGCAGCGGCTGCTATAAGCAAACCGCTTTTTTCAGATGAATTTATACAGGAAGATACTAAGAGAATAGACAGCAGAAGTATTCCCACTTGGTTCAATATCATGCTGCAAAACTACCTACTTCCAAGTAATTTTCAGCCTCATACGCTTCAAAACATGCACACCATGCTGCTCCTGATCCTCAAAAGTATTGGTAGCAAAACACAGTAGATAAACTGGCTGACTCATATCTAATAACTCATAGTGCTTTTCTCGTGTTTGCAAAGCCGCCACTTCCCTATAACCAGTAAAAGTCTCCATGCTGCTTTCCAGCTTATTGAATCGGCTATAGTTATTGCTGCCTCTAGAAGGATCACTGAAAAAGTTTACCCCTATAGAATCAGAGAGAAATAAGACTTTGTTGGGGTTAAATTCTCTGTCTGCCAAGGTAATGGCATATAGCTCGTTTATAAAAGGGATGGCACTTTCTTCTGATCGATTAAACAACACAGGATCTGTATCTGCGAAAGTGTAGACCCCATCTGCCTTCTTTCGCTCCCACTTGAAGACCAACGTAAAAGGCTTTTTCTTTAATAGGTAGTTTCCGTCTTTCTCAGAGATAATCTCTCCTTCCTGCCAGATTTGTACAGAAAAAGTTTCTGGAGAAAGTGCGTCTTCTGAAAGAACTTTTTGAGCGTGGAGAGAACTTCCCAGAAACACCAGAAGGGTGCTTAGCAATAATGAGGGTAGGCTGTGTAGGTTCATAACTATTTGTTTGGGATCATAAATTCTTACGCCCTTTATGGGAGGAAAGTTAGGTAGGTAACCAGTATTTTGTTGAAGAAGAGAGATTATTTAGCAGCGTGGATAAAGCTATTGATGCCTACTACTCCAAACCCAAAGGCTTGCATCATCATGAAGGGAAGTATGCTAAGATCCCAGAAGTAGATGGCCAGCAAACAGCCAAAGCAGAAGTAGAGAAATAAGCCCAACTCAACATATACTGAAGGTTTGACCTTCTTACTTATATACTTATTGGCTGTCCAGGAGTCCCCCTTTTTAGTCAGGTTGAACTTAGGCGTCCGGATGAAAGGGGTACGCTTTCCCCAAAATCCCTGAACGACAGCGATAGAGTTATGCAGAGAGAGCCCCATGGTCAAAGCCAGGAAAGGGATATAATATTTGGTGAATCTTCTAAGTGCAGCTTTAAAGGTAGGTTCTCGCCAACTAAAGGTGATCATGTACATGGTAGCCAGCACCAGAAAGCTGAGAAACAGCAAGATCACAGGAACTAATAGAAACTGAATATTCCCACCAAAGAGTTCATGCTTGATGTAAAGTAGAGGAACACTCGTAGCTCCTAGTCCTAGTACAAGTAGGAACACAGAGCTACTCAACAGGTGAGCAGAACCATGAAGTTTTCTCAAGAAAGAGGCATCTGAACGCCAAAGGGTTCTGAGCATTTTTCTGGCTACTTCAGCTCCACCTTTCATCCATCTGTACTGCTGAGATTTGATGGCCCCCATTTCTGCTGGCAATTCTGCCGGAGCACCTATCTCATCTACATAGCGGAAGTTCCATCCTTTCAACTGTGCACGATAGCTCAGATCTAAGTCCTCTGTAAGTGTATCATATTCCCATCCACCAGCTTCCTCTATACACTTCTTTCTCCAAACACCTGCGGTTCCATTGAAATTCATGTAGAATCCTCCGGCATTTCTTCCAAACTGCTCTATGGTAAAATGGGCATCCAGGTGAAAAGCCAATGCCTCTGTAAGCATGCTATAGTCCTGATTGATATGCTCCCAGCGAGCCTGAACTACCCCTAATTTGTCGTCTTTGAAGTGAGGAATGGTCGCTTTCAGGAAGTTCGGATTAGGGATAAAGTCCGCATCAAAAACAGCGATAAACTCCCCCTTAGCATGTTCCATTCCATAGGCAAGCGCCCCTGCCTTAAATCCCCCTCTTTCCGGTCTTCTCACATGTATGGCCTGTATGCCTTTGGCTTGTAATTCCGCAATCTTCTTAGCTGCTACTTCCAGGGTCTCATCATCAGAATCATCCAACAGCTGAATCTCAAACCTATCCTTAGGATAATCCAGCGCAGCTACTGAGTCCAGCAGTCGCTCTACCACATATAATTCATTGTAGATGGGAAGTTGGACGGTAACGAAGGGGTGATCGTCCTGATCTGATAGGGGAGCAACTTTCACCACCTTCTTGCGTCTTCTCAGAAACAAAATGATCAGATGAAGCTGCATGACGCTATACAGGACGATGAGTCCCAAGCAAACGACGTATACCGTCAATACCGTATATTCCAGAAATTGTGTGAACATAAGGCTAACGACAAATGGTCGCGTAATTAATTGTTAGTTCCCCAGTTTTCATTTTTCGAGCGCAAAAATACATGTCTCCTTTTTGCCTTCCAATATCTAAATAGATATATACTCTTTCTTATACGAGCTAATCAGCTACCTATCAATGGCTTACAACTATTTACAATAGCTTAAAAATAGTCCAGAGGATTTTATACCCTGCCAGAATAGTGCCCTTCACAGTTCCACTTACCTTGGAAACACCTATTCTCCTACGGTAATTTACGGGAACTTCCGTACACTTAAATTGATTTTTGGCAGCCTTCACCTGCATCTCCACTGTCCATCCATATGTCTTATCCTGCATATCCAGTTCTACCAGTTTTTCAAATCTGATGGCTCTAAATGGCCCTAAATCTGTAAATCTTATTCCATATAGCCACCTAATCAAGGTGGTTGCCAGCCAGTTCCCAAATACCTGCTGAGGCGTCAGGGAACCTTTCTCCCGCTTTCCCAATACTCTGGAACCTATCACCATATCCATTCTCTCCTCCAAAATAGGCTTAACTACATTAGGGAGTTCTTCAGGATAATCAGAATAATCTCCATCCAGGAATACCACCAGATTAGGAGGTGTTTCCAGTTCACGGAGATAGGAAATCCCTTTCAAACAAGCATATCCGTATCCCTTTCTGCCTTCCTGCAATACAGTAGCTCCAGCCTCACTGGCATTCTTCTCTGTGTCATCTGTGGAGGCATTACTCACCACCACTACTTCCTGCACCCATTCAGAAGGGATATCCCTCACCACATTTCCTATGGAGGCTTCCTCATTATAGGCAGGTATAATGACCGCGATCCTGGTATTTACACTGACTGTATTCATAAATCACAAAGGTACGATTCATTTCTGCATTGTTCCTGTCTGTTAACAGACATAGCACATATATCTAATACAAGAATTCCTCCTTCCATAAAATCATTCTCAACCTATACCCTTCCAAACACCCTTCTGTATACCATTTTACGGTAAGCAAACTGAAGATACATCACCGGATACAGCAGAATAGTCAACAGCTTATTGGGGCTCTCATAGGTGATATCTTCCACTATTCTACTGCCGTTCTTATACGCTTCCACCAGATGCTTATGCCGCCATTTAGAGAGAAAGGCAGGCAACTGTTCCCCTTCATCAACAAAATAGGCTTCCTGTTCATCCCACACTTCTTCTGTTATGACACTCACCCAATCCTGCTTCCCTAAGAAAGGCATATGGAGGCGTACGTGAATCCGATCCCCCTTCTTAGAGCCATCAAATCTGAGTAGCTCCACCTTCAATCCCGGAGGGGTAAGAGCTTCAAATAACTGGCGATCAAATCTTTTCATCACCTCCTTAGGCTTTCCTTTCACCGGAATGGGAATCACTATTCTCATATACAAACAAAGGCATAGAGGGGAGAGAATGTTCAAAAACACAGCAGATAATTTCTCAGGAAATGGACTAGAACAGGCACCGAAAACCATTTAGACGGCTATTTCTGACACTCAGGGATGAATAGAGAAACCTCAACAATCATGATATAATATGAAGGTACTTTATTGGTATATTTAAGCATAATATCCAAGTGATACTTTGTCCAACTAATCGTCAAATTTAATTTTCGAACAAAATGGCATTTGAGCCAGTAAAGGAAGAAATTTCTCAAGATCCCGCTCCCCAGCGCTCCAAAATGACCAAGCTTCTACATCTAGCCAAGACCATTTACTCTCTAAGCAAAGAATACGGAATTGAGTAAGAATAAAAGGCAAAAAAAGATTGAGCCATCCTTTGTGAAGAGGGTGGCTCAACTCTTTTACAATTCTTTCTTCTTAATGTAACTTGCCGGGGATAATATTGACTATCTGGTTTTCAACCTTCAGATATGTACAGAACCCTAATTCGTGAGAAATTTCCTCTGGACGAGAATCTCGGCCTGTTTGTCTTCCCTAAGCTTCCAGCAGTAAAGCTGGGAAAGCTTCTGAGGAAAGACACCCGTATATCCAGTCCCAATGATGTACTGGCCCTCCACATCTATGATGGCATGTTCAGCAGCGGTTCCATCATCTTCACCACAGATACTTGTTTCTATCCGAAAGGGAAGTTTTTACTGGAGGATGTCAGAAGCGCAAAAGCTGATGGAGATGACTTTATAGTTACCACCAATCAGCAGGGAGGACTGGCAACTCATAACTTGTCTACCAAGAGTAAGGAAGTAGCCCAAATCCTCACCCGCTTTCTGGATGCTGTTAAGTACTTTGATCCAGAGGCAGAGCAAGCGCCTCCTCCTTCCTATGAGGAACAGGGGTTTGATACATCTCAGGTAAACTGGCTGGAGATCAGAGATGAAGTGATGAAAACGATAGATCTATTGTTTGAGAAATATAACGACGGGAAGTTATCCCTTCTGGAGTATGAGCAGAAAAAAGAAGAGTTGCTCAGCAGACTATAAGTATCGGAAATGATGAGAGTAATAGATACGCACGCCCACCTGTATAGCGAAAAGTTCAATCACGACCAGGATGCGGTCATAGAAAGGGCCAAGAAATACCTAAAGGCTGTATTCCTTCCTAATGTAGACCTGGAAACCATAGAACCTATGTGGGCCCTTACTGAAAAGTCCCCTGACTTTTTCTTTCCCATGATAGGCCTACATCCTACCCATGTAGAAGGAAACTATGAGAAACAGTTAGTAGCCATAGAGAAAGAGCTGAGGGATGAGAGCAAAAAGTATGTAGGCATAGGAGAAACCGGCCTGGACCTGTACTGGGATAAGAGTACCCTTACCCGCCAACAGGCCTCCCTGGAAGTCCACCTGAACTGGGCGAAGGAAACTGAACTTCCCATCATCCTACATGCCCGAGATGCCATAGACGAGGTAACGGACATGATAGAAGAGCATTATGAAGACGGCCTAACGGGAATTATACACTGCTTTGATGGAGACTCAGAGCAGGCTGCCCGAATCTGCGAGTTGGATGGATTCAAGGTAGGCATAGGAGGCATAGTCACCTACCGCAAAGACGTGCAGCAGATGGTAAGAGAGATCCCACTTGAATGGATAGTACTTGAAACAGATAGCCCTTACCTGCCTCCCATTCCTCACAGAAAGGATAAACCCAGAAGGAATGAGAGTAGCTATACCCACTACGTAGCTGAAAAAGTAGCAGAATTGAAGAATCTTCCGCTGGATGAGGTAGCAGAGGTAACTAATATGAATGCTGAAAATTTATTCTACGAAGCGGAGGTACTGGAAGCTTAGGCTCTGCCTCCACCCTGATACTGGAGAATAAATGGATTAGACTGCCGCTCTATACCTATTGAAGTCTCAGGACCATGTCCGGAGTAGACAATCACATCATCTCCTAAGGGGAGAATTTTCTTAACTATGGTTTCCATGAGAACGGGATAAGACCCTCCGGGCAGATCTGTTCTCCCTATACTTCCCTGAAAAAGGACATCCCCTGAAAATAGCTGCTTACTTTCTTCATGAAGGAAGCTGATATGGCCAGCAGAATGGCCGGGCGTAAAAAATACTTGTAGCTCAGTATTTCCAAACTTCACTACATCTCCTTCGTCTAATAAGGTGTCAGGGTGTGGAGAAGGTTCCACACTTAGCCCGAACATGGGAGCGTATCCGGGCACATAATCCAGCTCCTTGATGACCAATTCATGCGTTAGAAAAGGAACCTGGTAGGTATTTTTCACGTAACTGTTACCCATCATATGGTCTATATGCCCATGGGTATTCAGGAGTAATTCTATTGTAAGTCCCTGTTGCTCAATGTATGTAGAGAGTTCTTGCTGCTCAGTAGCGGTATAACACCCCGGATCAATGATGACACAATTTTTGGTTTCATCTGAAAGCAAATAAGTGTTTTCTTGGTAGGGATTAAATGTAAAACATTGAACGGAAAGCATATAGGCTGTAGTTTTGTATGTAACTCGGCCTCTAAATTACGTTAAAAACTCAGCATATCGGGAATTCGGTATCAATCATTTAGCTGGTTCTATGATCAAATATTCGCTGTTCTTATCTATCTGCCTGCTCGTACAGATAGGCTTTGCCCAGCCGGAGTCCCTGGGGGACAACATCAATACTACCTATGACGAGATTCTCCCGGTAATTTCTCCTGATGAGAAAACCATCTATTTTATTCGGGCAAATCACCCTCAAAACAGCCATGGTGAGACAGGTAGTCAGGATATATGGTTTAGCCAAAGAATGAATACGAGTGCTGACTGGGGTCCTGCCAAGCGGATGCCTAATCCTTTCAACAAAAGAAAGTACAACTCCATTTACACCGTAAGCCCGGACGGCAACCAGATAGTTTTAGCCGGTTCTTACAAAAATGGCCGCTACATGGGTCCTGGAGTTTCTATCAGTAAAAGAAATGGTCGTGTTTGGTCGAGCCCCGTTTCCCTACAAATCAAGAATTACGATAAGCTCGCTAATGGAAAATTCTCCAGTGCTTTTATGTCCCATGATAATAAGGTCCTGATCCTGAGTTTTTGTAGTAAGAAAAGTGGGAAGCAAAGCAAGAAGGGGGATCTCTACGTAAGCTTTAAGCAGCAGAATAATGTCTGGTCAGAGCCAGTAAGTCTGGGGAAGAATATCAACTACGCTAGTTCCAGTGAATTTTCTCCTTTTCTGGGAGCAGATTTGAAAACCCTCTTTTTTGCCTCTGATAGAAAGGGGGGCGAAGGCTCAGTAGACATCTACAAAACGGTAAGGGAAGATGATAGCTGGAAAAAGTGGAGTGATCCTGTTAATCTTGGACCAAAGGTAAATACAGAAGGCTTTGATGCCTACTACTCCATTTCTGCTTCTGGAGAATATGCCTACATGGTCAAATATGAAGATCAGGCGGATATCATTCGTATGGCCCTAAGTGCTGATCAGCGTCCTAAACCAGTAGCCCTCCTAATGGCTGACATTGTGGATGATAAAACAGGAGAGAAAGTTAAGTCTTCTCTGGTGATAGAAAATGCGGAAACAGGAAGAGCCATGAGAACGATAGATCAGACAGGCAGAGATGGAATCAAAACCATTCTCCAACTTGGAAGATCCTATAGACTGGTAGCAAGAGCTAGTGGGTATACTTCTAAAAGCCTTCCCCTGGATTTAAGCAAAGAGAATCTTTACAAAGAAATTAAGAAAGACATAAGACTGGTTACGGCTGAACTAACTGCTCAGTTAGCATCAAATGAGAATGGTGCAAAGGGTGATGGAGACTTATCTGAAGCTTCCGGCCAAACTACCGGAGGAGCTAATGCCGGAAAAGAAGGTAATTTAGCAGCTGATGCCAGTGGCGCTGGTAACGGCTTAGTTACGGGTGCTCAAGACGCAGACGCGAATGGGCAAAATACCATAGCTGGTAATAATAGCCTGGGAGGTCTAAACACTGGAACTACCAAACCAATCAAGGTGGATGATGGCATAGACTCTAAGTTGCTATTAAAGGACAGGTTGATCACTCTGGACCCCAATGAGAAATTGACGCCCATGCCACTGAAGGATATTGGCGTAACTCCTTTATTCTTCGAAACCAGATCAGCTGAAATAAATCCAGCCTATAACCGCGACCTGTATCGTATCTATCTGAGCATGAAAGCCAATCCGAAGATGAGACTCGTCATCAAAGGCCATGCTGATGATGTAGGAGCTGAGGACACCAACCAAAACTTATCTGAGACGAGAGCCGAGTCGGTGAAGGGACGATTGATTTCCTTGGGCGTGCCTCCTAACAGAATGAAAACAGTAGGGTATGGGGAAGATAATCCCGTCATGGAAAACTCCTCCAATCTGGGTAGAGGGGTAAACAGGAGGGTAGATTTCCAAGTGATAGCTCCCAGGAAGAGAAAGAAATAAGACAGCAAGCCGAGTCTATTTCGGTTTTTCCTCACGGACTAGCATATCCATGAACTTATCAAATCTCCTATGTCTGGTCTCCGCTTTCTTGGCAGAACTCAGTCCATAAGCAATCACGTACTTACTGGATTTAGGGAGAGAGTCAAAAAACAACTTTGCCTGTGGTCTATGCCCCAATGCTTCCACGAAATCCTTTGGTACTTCCAGTTTACTCGCGGGCTTATATGCATCTGCCCAGCGACCATCTGCCTTCGCGGCACGGACCTGTGCTAGTCCCGCCTCCTGCATCCTTCCCTCCTGTATCAAACGCTCTACATGCTGAGTGTTTATCTTCGACCATTTGCTCCTGGTTCTCCTTGGCGTAATCCGTTGAAGGTAAGCTTGATCATCAACTGATTTCTTAATCCCGTCAATCCAGCCCCAACAGAGCGACTCAATTACGACCTCCTTCCAACTCACACTAGGTATCTTAGTGTGCTTCTTGAAGATCTTTATCCAAAGTTCATCTTCGGTGGCATGATGTTCTTCCAGCCAGTTATACAGGTCTTCTGGAGAAGCGAAGGATTTACATGCTAATGGGTCCGGCGTATGCATCAGTATGAGTTCTTTTCAATAATACTCTCGGTTAACAATCATCTGAAAAAAGGAGCTCCTAGCTTAAACTTTACAAATAATCCCCTTAATGCTCACTGGAATCATGAAACTGCCAGAGTACGTTTACGAGTTGCCATTTCCCGTTTAGTTTCACAATGTGCATATAGTCAATCCAATCGTCTGCTATTAGCTTTACTGATGCGGTCCTATCATACATATCCAGGATGATCACCTCCTTTTTAGGATTCTCCGGAAACTGGGTACCATCCTGATTATAGCTTGCAGTCAGGAGGATCATAGCATCAGTGAATGTTTCTCTCAAATACTCCTTTCCGGTTTTGGTGTGCGTCCAAAATGTCCTTTTGACCATTCTGGGGTGAGCAGCACGTTCAAACTGCTCCGGCTTTACATTATGCTGGGATTCTATATAATCCAAGGCTACCTGTTTAACTGCGAGAGAATCTTCCCGGGTTTGGCCTAGAGCGGCACACGTCAATAGTAATGAGAATGATAGGCTTAATGTGAGGATAAAGAATTTCTTCATGATGGTTTGTATCTGTACGTATGGTTTTGCTTACGGGAGAATAGAATTACTGATGAGGCTATTTGTGTAACTGTTTTGGGAATTGAGCTAAATTTCACTTTAGGAGAATCTCCCCACAAGGTAGTAAGTAAGACTCTACAAAGGGGAGGAAGCTCATTTTATAAAAGAGTCCTTCTTTCTTCAGGATTAGACCCGTACGGGCAGTTCCCTTACCCTGGTAAGCCAAGGCACCCACATTAAACATATACTCCTCCTTAGGCTGGATCGTCTTCCGTAAGCGGGAGGGTAGAATAAAGCCCAGGTCAAAAGTAGTCCTTAAGTTTGTCAGGCCATAGTCCTCGAATGCTTCCTTGTCCGGGCTCATCTTACTTGCCGGAAGAAATACTTTGATATAAGAGTCAGGTTCAGGGAGAATGCGAAATGATTCTGAAGGAAAATCTATGGCCAACTCAAATGGCCTATCCGTCTCATTGATTACCCGGGTCCAGAAAACCACATAGGTAAAAACCTCACCAGAAGGATCCTCATATCTGTTCCCTCTGGGAAAGCTATTCTCTATGATTAGGCCTCCCTCTTTCAAGCTGTCCACTTTCTTCCACCCATCTTCCTCATCCAGCTCGTAGAAGTAGGTTTCATATAAGGTGGGTAGTTGAACTCGCTCAGCTCTTTTAAGCTGTCCAAAACATTGGGATATGCCTAAAGTGAGAATTAGTATGAATGATAGATATGTGGTCTTCATATTTCTTCTACGAGAAAATAGAAAGATGAGCTATTCGGACCTAAGAACAGGAAAGTATAGGCCACGAATACACCAATGTACACGAATTTCCTCCTATGATTACCCATATTTAGCTGAAGTACTGTTATTCCTCCTCACCAAAGAATCGGGCTGGCCGTTCCTCCACGGGTTGTGGGAGGATTGAAGCATTGCATTGGAGGGACAAAGCGTTTTGCCTTCTTTTGGGGCAATTGCCAAAAGAAGGGCACAGGGCTGATATGGAAGGCCTGCGGCAGGGGACGTAACACTGGTAATGCTTCTTTCGGGAAAAAATCAGCTACCGAAATATTTGTAAAGAGTTTCCCTATCAAGGGTTCTTCTTCATTTTCCTTGTTGAAAACGAAGCAAAAAACAAGAACGAACAAACCAAGGCCTTCCCACAGGCTGTCCTCCCCGCGTTCGTTCACCCCTACACACAATAAAATCGAGATTTAAAAAGGATTAAAAAGAAAATGAGCCATACTGAAAAATCAGCATGACTCATTTTTATTCTTAAGGAGTTCCTTAATCCATGATATAAGGATAATCTCCTACGTATACATCTTCATACAGAGCAGATGGATCTGGATAAGGAGATTCTTCCGCAAACTTCACACTTTCATCCACGATCCCCTTAATCTTATCACCTATCTCCTTGTATTCTTTAGAGAAATCATGTCCCTGATCTGCTATGTACATCTGCAGATTTGCGATAGGGTCTTTTCCTTTGAACTGGTTAAGCTCCTCTCTGGTTCTGTACTTGGCAGGGTCAGACATAGAGTGCCCTTTGTAGCGATAAGTCTTCATTTCCAACAGCATAGGCCCATTTCCTCCTCTTACGAAGGCTACCGCCTCATCCATAGCTTCTTTTACCTTGACTACGTCCATGGCGTCTACTGGAGCAGAAGGCATGTCGTAAGACTCACCTAGTGTATATAGTTCTGTTACGTTAGAGGTACGTTCTACAGAAGTACCCATAGCGTAGTTGTTATTCTCAATGATGTAGATCACAGGAAGCTTCCACAGCATAGCCAGGTTGAAGGCTTCATGAAGAGCCCCCTGACGAGTAGCTCCATCTCCCATCATACACACAGTAATTTTGTCTTCTCCTTTGTACTTACTGGCAAAGGCAAGTCCAGCTCCCAATGGAATCTGACCACCTACAATCCCGTGTCCTCCTACGAAATTTTTCTCCTTAGAGAAAAAGTGCATGGATCCTCCTTTTCCTTTGGAACATCCGGTAGCCTTACCATAGAGTTCCGCCATACACTCATTGGCAGAAATTCCTCTCACCAATGCGGGTCCGTGGTCTCTGTAGGCAGTGATGACATAATCATCCGGACGGATGGCAGCTTCTATTCCCATAGCTACAGCTTCCTGTCCTATGTAAAGGTGGCAGAAGCCTCTGAATTTCTGCTGCATATACAGCTGACTGGCTTTTTCCTCGAATTTCCTCATCAACAACATCTCCTCATACCAGTGCAGCAACTCTTCCTTGGTATATGTACTCGCGTTTTTCTTTGTCTTAGTTGCCATGTACTATTAGCTAATGTGTATTGTTTATGATCTTGTCTTACCTAGATAAGTTCTCCAAACTAGTGAGAAATACCAAATTATTCCAAGTCTTTTTGGATATTGGAATAGGATTACGCACTCTTAGTTTTCAGGAACTGCAAATGTAGAAAAGTCTTTTGTATATCACAGAATTACAGCTAAATCAGTTTAGAAATTATCTCCAGCTAGAACTGCCCTTCTCGTCTGGCATAAACTGTATCTTCGGGCCTAATGGCTCTGGAAAGACCAATATCCTGGATGCAGTCCATTTTATTTCTCTAACTAAGGGGTTCCGCAACAATCAGGATAAGCAAGCTGTTCAAAAGAGTGCTCCCTACTTTATGATACAGGCTAAGGTGGATGACACCCACCAAACTAAAACCTACCAATGTAACCTGGTGTTGGGTAAAGGAAAAAAATACCTGATCAACAAAGCCCCATTGACCAAAATGAGCGAGCATATAGGGACCCTTCCCCTGGTTGCCATCCTCCCAAATGATACTGAACTCATCAGTGGCCCCTCAGTCATTAGAAGGAAGTTTCTGGACATGCTCATTTCCCAGTATGACCGACAATACCTCGCCCACCTCATCCAGTATGAAAAATTACTGGCACAGCGGAACGCCCAGCTTAAAATGTTTGCTGAGCAAAGGTACTTTGATGCAGATCAGCTGGAGTTATGGGATACTCAACTCATCCCACATGGGATCAGAATAGTAGAAGGCCGAAAACAGTTCATTAAGGACTTCATTCCCGTCTTCACAGACTTCTTCCATCAGATCGTAGCGAAAAACGAGGTGCCAGAAATTACTTACCGCAGCCAGGTAAAAGAAAATACCATTCCTGGTTGGCTGGACCTCCTCCTTCAAAATAGAGATAAAGATTTAGCCAATCATTATTCGGGCACAGGTACACATAGAGATGATCTCATCTTCAGCATAGATGAGCAATCCGCCCGGAACTTTGGTTCTCAGGGACAGCAGAAAACCTTCATCATTTCCCTGAAATTAGCCCAGTACCAATTATTGGCAGAAAGATCCGGTAAAAAGCCCTTCCTGCTATTGGATGACATCTTTGATAAGCTGGATGAGCACAGACTAGGAAGAATAGCCCAACTGCTGGCTTCCCAGATTCCAGGCCAGGTCTTCATTACGGATACCACCTTTGAGCGACTCCAAATGGCCTTCGGAGATCAGACAGACACAGAGGTCCAGTACATCAAAGTGATAAACGGACAGGCGAGCCTCCATTCTCCAAGCTAAATATCATTCTCTGAAGAATAGTCGTAACTTGTAGCTATGGCACGGAACCGCATGATGAGTTTAGGAGAAGCAATAGACATGTTTCTCAAGAAGAACAGGCTGAAGGATCAGGTAGACATCCAGGCAGTGATTGAAGAGTGGGAAGTACTCATGGGACAGGCCATTTCTTCTAATACCGAAAAAATCTGGTTCCAGCGGGGTGTGCTCTATGTAAAAATGACCTCCCCCGTATGGAAACAGGAACTCACCATGGCCCGCTCCAAAATTAAGGAGCTCGTTAACCGTAAACTCAAACGGAATCTCGTAGAAGAGGTACGGATTATATGAGATAGCCTATAAACTACACATATTACAAGCATGCCCAGTAAGGTCGTTGAGGCTCTCGAAACGACAAAGCTAAAAGGAGCGAATCAACCCTTCGAGAACCTCAGGGTCCTTCCTACTACAATGGGCTATTTTTCTAAAGGACCTTATATACTGCCCCCTGAATGGTTTGAACCCTCTCCTACTTCCCTAAACACTTTTGATAACGTGTAATGGTTTCCTGAAGGCCTATGTAAAGGGCATCTGTAATCAAAGCATGCCCGATGGAAACCTCATCCAGATGAGGGACTTTTTCAGCAAAATAGGCCAGGTTATCCAGATTCAGATCATGGCCTGCATTTATCTTCAGTCCCAGCTCATGGGCTAGTTGCGCTGCCTGGGTAAAAGGAGCTACCACTTTTTCTCTGGAATCCATGCTGTAGTGGGCAGCATAAGGTTCTGTATATAGTTCTAGCCTATCTGTCCCTGTGGCCACAGCTGCCTCTATGAACTTAGGTTCTGTACCTATGAAGATAGAACATCTGATCCCTGCTTCATGCATTCTAGCTATAATTTCTTTGAGAAAGCTGGCGTGGGTAATGGTATCCCAACCGGAATCTGAGGTTAATGCGCCCGGAGGATCAGGGACCATGGTAAACTGGGCAGGTTTGTACTTTTCTACTACCTGAAGGAGGTCCTCATTTGGGTATCCCTCCACATTTAGTTCTACGGAAATAGCCTCTTTCAGCGCGGGAATGTCAGACTTACGGGCATGGCGTTCATCTGGTCTGGGATGTATCGTAATCCCGTCGGCACCCATTTGTTGGCAGTCTAATGCTACCTTCACCAGATCAGGATAATTCCTTCCTCTGGAATTACGGAGGAGTGCCACCTTATTCAGGTTTACACTTAATGCAGTCATAAATTGTCAGAAATCTTATCAAAGGTACACAGAAAGGTAGATCTTCCTACCAGTCTATGTCGTAAGATTTGGATTTGCCTTCAGGGGTAAGGCCAGAAATGGTGAGGGATTTTCTTGCGCCTAGCAGAAGTAGGTACAGTTGATCTATGCTTTCTACCTTCTTCCCATTAATTTCCTGTATGAAGAAACCGTTTTCCAAACCTGCTTCCATGAAGGAGTGGTTGGCTTGCTGAAGAATGATGCCATCATTAGCTTCGAATTTTTCCAGCTCTTCCTCATTGGGCATTCTGAAACTATTTCCACGAAATTGGATATTCTCCCTGCCTCCTGAACGATAACTTCGTTCATTCTTTCCATCTATAGATTGGAGAGCTACATTGAATATTTTCTCATCTCCTTTCCTAAACACCTTCACCTCTATATTCTCCCCAGGTCTGTAACGACTTACTTGTTCCTGTAATTCAGGCGTACTGTTGACAGGTACTTCATTTACTGAGATGATGATATCTCCAACTCTGATACCTGCCTCCTGGGCTCCACTTCCGGCAAGGACTTTTACGATGTAGGCTCCCTGAAGGGTCTTGAGGTCATACTTCTCAGCCAGAGAAGCATCTACTGCCTGTATGTTTACTCCTAAAATACCTCGCTTGACGGTACCATAGGTAATCAGATCCTCCATCACTTTTTTGGCAATACTGGCCGGGATAGCGAAAGAATATCCTGCATAAAAACCTGTGCGGGAAGCTATGGCAGTGTTAATACCTATGAGTTCGCCTCTGTCGTTAATTAATGCCCCTCCACTATTTCCTCTGTTGACAGCAGCATCTGTTTGGATGAAAGATTCTATGGGGTAGGACGCTGCATCATCTCTCAATAAGTTGATATCTCTTCCTTTGGCACTTACTATTCCTGCGGTAACCGTAGAGTTCAGGTCCATAGGGTTTCCTACTGCCAATACCCACTCTCCTACCCTCACCCGATCTGAATTACCAAAATTCAGAGAGGGAAGTTTCTCTCCATCCACCTTCAATACTGCCAGATCTGTATTGGCATCTGTGCCTATTAGTTTAGCGGGGAAAGATCTGTTATCAGAAAGGGTAACCTCTATTCTGTTTGCATTCTCAATCACATGATTGTTTGTGATGATGTAGCCATCAGAGGAGAGAATCACCCCTGATCCTGAAGCTGCCCCATTATTTCCATTGTACATGTCATCATCAAAATAGTCGTGCCATGGATTACTGAAGAAATCCGCCTGACGACTTTTTCTCTTGGCATCATAGATAGAACGGATATGTACTACGGCAGGCTTAGCCAAGTCAGCCGCTTCTACAAAGTCAGGAAGATTATTGCCAGAGAATGAAGGGGAAACATTACGTTCTGCCTGAGGAGCATACCTGGAAGAGACAGGTTGTACAGGGGGAGTAGATACGTAGTATACTTCTTTTGAGGAGAAGAAATACTCATAAATTCCCATTCCTGACATTGCTCCCAGCATGGAGAGCAAAAAAACACCTGCGATTCTCTTGGTCATAATGTTTTTGTTAAAAGGCGTAATACCCTTTTATCACTTACTGAATGAAGAAAACAGGAATGAAAATCAGGAGTGCATTCAGTAATGGATCTATCTTTAAATTTAC
>JBCBKZ010000310.1:0-6502 GCA_038520955.1 Bacteroidota bacterium
AGATCAAGGTAAGTGGTTTACTATCCTTTATAGAAATACCTGTTCAGCCATTATCTAAAAATTCCACATTCCTACTTTTTGAAATATTCCTGTACCTTGTATGTATGGCCAGCAAACCAGTAATATTTTTGGGCTTCGCTAATGATAAGGTAGATGATGCCCAATACCTAAGAAATCTCCCGCTGGAGATGGATGGGGTTAGGAAGTCTCTTTATCTGGCTGAACAAATGGGCTTATGTGAGGTGGTGGAAAGGGCCAATCTCACCATTGACCAGATCCTCAATGTTTTTCAGGACCCCAGATACAGAGGGAGAATTGCCATTTTTCATTATGGTGGGCACGCAAATGGCTATCAGTTGTTACTGGAATCCCTGGACAAGAGCAATCAGGCCGGAAATGCCCACGGACTGGTCCCTTTCCTGGCTGCTCAGGATGGTTTACAACTGGTTTTTCTCAATGGATGTGCTTCCAGGCCTCAAGCCCTGGAACTGGTGGAAGCTGGAATCCCAGCTGTCATAGGGACAGCAGAACCTATCAATGATATCATCGCTACCAAGCTGTCTATTCGGTTTTACCGAGGGCTGGCTAACGGGCTCCCCATGGGGAGAGCCTGGGCGGAAGCAGAGGATGAGATTAAGCTGAATACGCCCAGAGAATCCTTCAAGGATGTAGTGTTTACCAGAGAACAACTTGATAAGGGAGACTTTCATGGCCTTCCATGGGAGTTTCACATAGGACAACATAAAGAACAGGTAAAGGACTGGAGTTTACCTTCTGCTATAGGGGATCCCTTATTTGGCTTGCCTGAACTGCCAGTGGACATACAGCTTCCAGAAGAACCCTTCCTGTTTTTTAAACGATATGAACGGAAGGATGCTGCCGTATTCTTCGGTCGTTCCGCCTATATCAGAGAGCTATATCATAGGGTTACAGATCAGGATAGTCCTCCACTCGTCCTTCTCTTTGGGCAGTCGGGTGTGGGTAAATCTTCTCTTTTTGACGCGGGATTACGCCCTCGACTTGAAAAGATCCATCATACTGTCTACCTGAGGAGGGATGCTGATAGAGGCCTTATTCATACCCTGGGCAAGGCATTTCAGCAACCTTTGGATGAGATGGCAATAGCTCCTTCAGAGCAAGCAACCACTTCTCAATTGGCTCCTACCCTGGAACACCTTCTTCAGCAACTAGAGGATAGTCTCCAACAGCTGGAGGAACAATCAGAAGGAGTAGATGTGGCCTACCTGAACAAACTGAAGGCCATGAAGGCCCAAAGTGAGAACATGATTCAGGACCTGCATCAGGATCAGCAGTCTCTGGCGGACATTAGCAAGCAGCGGAAGGCCAAATACGCCAATCTACCTGATAATGCTCATCCATACCACAAATCCTGGCTTCAGTTAGAAGCAGAAACTGATAGACCGTTGGTCATCATTCTGGACCAGGTGGAAGAGGTCTTTACCAGGCCTATTTCTCAGAAAGATGAACTCAGGGAGTTTCTGGATCTGTTAGAATCCCTTTTCAGGAATCCTGCCTTTCTCCCGGATGGCAAACTCATCATGGGATACCGAAAGGAGTACCATCCTGAAATAGACAAGGAATGCAAGGAAAGAGCCATTCCCCGCTCTCAGCTTTTTCTGGAAAGACTCAAAAGGGAAGAACTGGCAGAGGTGGTCAAGGGGCTCACCCTTAACGATAAATTGAGGAACAGGTATCAGCTCACCGTAGAAGAGAATTTGCCAGGGGATATAGCAGATGACTTACTATCAGATAGAGATTCCGCTGTAGCGCCTATCCTGCAAATTCTCCTAACCAAAATGTGGCGTTCCGCTACGGAAGAGAACTCTCATTCTCCCCTATTTTCCTCAGAACTGTACCACAGCCTGAGAACGGAGGGGATCTTACTGGATGAGTTTTTCGACCAGCAGGTAGAACAGCTAGCTGAGAGAATGCCTCAGGTGGTGGAATCGGGCTTGCTACTAGACATTCTGAATTACCACACTACCCCCTTGGGCACGGCAGATAGCAGAAGCCTGGAAGATTTGAGAGCCTTCTACAACCATAGATCAGAAGAGCTGGAGGGGGTTTTGGCTCATTGCACGGACTTATATTTGCTTTCTTCCTCAGGACATAAGATGAGCCTCACCCATGATACCCTGGCTCCTCTGGTTCAGAAGGCTTTCCGTGAATCTGATGCGCCAGGCCAGCGTGCTTACCGTATCCTGGATAACAAAATGACGGATTTTAAGGAAGATCAGTCAGATACCACCCTGGATCCCATGGACCTGGAATTGGTGGAAAAGGGGGAAGAGGGTATGAGAAGCTGGGAGCCCAGAGAGAGAGAACTGGTGAGGCTAAGTAGAATCAGAAAGGATAGAGAAGAAAGAGCTGCCAAGAGAAGGCAATTCATGATAGCGGCCTTTCTCGTAGCCTTAGGGATTTCGGGCATAGTGGCCTGGGGATTTAAGGTAGAGGCAGATACACAACGATCAGAAGCTGTTACCCAACGTGAGAAAGCTGACTCAAACAGAGGCGTAGCCGTAAGGCAGCGGGAAATAGCAGACTCTAATAGAGTGGAAGCAGACACTCAGCGAAACAGAGCCTTCCGCCAGGAAAAAATAGCTTTGTATGAAAGGGATAATGCGCGCTATCAGGAAAGGGTAGCCCGATCTGAGGCCTACAGCAATGAAGCCCGCTTATTCATCACTCAAGATGATCCCAAATCCTTAGGAACCGCCCAAAGGGCATGGAACACTCTACAGTCTGACAGGACCTATGGCGTCATGCTGGAAGCCTATCATCACAGCCCAGTGCCTAATACCCACTATCAGATCCAGACAAGCGAAGCCTTCCAGGCACATGCAGCATCAGCAAGTCTTCCTTTGCAAGCAGCAGCCAGAGGGTCAGGCGCTATTGATTTATTGGATGATGCGGGGACCCTACTCAAGACACTCTCAGATCACAACCAGCAAGTAAAAGATGTAGCCTTGAGTTCAAAACATCTGGCCAGTGTTTCTCAGGATAAATCCTTACGCATTTACCAACTTCCCGACTTACTCCCTTCTGGTCAAATAGAAGCAGGGGATAACCCCATAGCTATATCATTGCACCCCAACCTGCGAGAAGCCTATGTACTATCCAAGGAGACTGTGAATGTGTTTTCTATAGAAGGGGAACCCAGATTGGTTACTAGCATTGAGCTGAATAAGGAAGGTAGTTGTATGGTCCTTTCTCCGGACGGAAGTACGCTTATGGTTGGCTACCCTAATGGGACCGTAGAAAAGAGAAATTCAAGAGATGGGACCTTGATAAAATCCATTAGTGATGTGGGAGAACGGATCAACAGAATTGTATTCTCCCAGAAGGGAAACCGTTTCATCGTTCTCTCCAATGAGTACTTTGCCATGGTCTATGATAAGGCGGGAAATATTCTTCACGACTACATCCGGCATGAACTCAGGTTATTAGCTGCTACCTTTTTTGACAATGACCAGTATATAGCTACGGCAGGAGCGGATAAGCATATTCACATTTGGGATGCTGCCTCAGGGAAGAAACTCATCAGTCTGAAAGGACATACAGATGAAGTGTTCAATCTTAGCTATGATGAAGACAAGAAGGAACTTATTTCTGCCAGTAAGGATGGGAGTATTCGCTCATGGCCGCTGGAAGGAAGGCATAAAGAGGTATACGTCATTCAGGATGGGCACAGTCCGGTTCCCTCAGCTACTTTTTGGGGAGATCAGGATCGGACGCTGGTAGCCTTCAATTCAAAAAATCTGTTATCCCCTGCTGGCTTCTCGGTGAGCCGTGGTGGAGGAAATAACATAAGGGGAAGCCTGACTAAAGTAGAGGTATCTCCCAATCATACATTCAGGGCTGCTGGCAGTACACGGGGGGAAGTTCTTCTTTGGGCGGGAAATAGTGAAGAGTCTAGTTTGTTGGAATACCCAGAGAAGAAACTGTTTGCCGTAAACGACCTGTACCTAAGTCGAAAGTATCTGGCAGCAGCAGGCAAGAGAAGTGCCTTGGTTTGGGATCTTTCTGGTAAACCTATCAACGAATTTTCCCAGGAGGGTAAGAAGATAGATATTGTAGCTATCAGCCCTGATGAAGCTACTTTATTCACCTATTCTGCGGGAACAGATGAAGCTCGTATTTGGAGAATTACTGATGGGAAGTTGCTGAATAGTTTGTCCCTACCTCTCAAACCTCAGGACATAGTTTTTCTCCCTAATGGCAGAGAGGTACTGCTGGAAGTAAATCCTAATACCCTATCTGTGATGAATGTATTTACAGGCTCCTTGAGGAATAAGTCATTCAAGCATACAGATAGAATCCATTCTATGGCTCTTTCTCCCGATGGCAATATATTGCTTACTGCCTCCGGTGCAGAGTGGTATATATGGAATTTGGAGGATGCCTCCCTGATCCATAGACAGACAGGGCATGAAGGCCCCATCACGGATGTAGCCTTCTCCAAAAGTGGTAAGAGAATACTTACCAGTTCAGATGATGGGACCGTCAGAACATGGTTGATAGACCCAAAGGCACTTAACCGAAAGTGAGCCCT
Source organism: Bacteroidota bacterium (assembly GCA_038520955.1). GTDB lineage: Bacteria > Bacteroidota > Bacteroidia > J057 > J057 > JBCBKZ01. The sequence continues at coordinate 4,574 of JBCBKZ010000310.1, forward strand.
TTAAGGAATGTTTGCCAGAATCTGCTGGATCAGTTTTTTCCCCAGGGAACTCAGATCATCTCCCGAGCCGCTCACCTTTACACTCTGCCCAAGAGGGTCAGAAGAGTCGCCTAGGAAAAGATTAGCTTCTACCACAAGTAATTCACCTTCCAGAGAATATGAACCGACAATGTGGTAAGCATTTGGGATCTTTTCCCTTTCCACATAGATGATGGGAGAACGCGCTCCTTTGTAGTTGTATTCCCTTAGGAGGGAGTTGACAGATTGACCTACCTCTAAATGATCCTTGTAGAACTTCTTAGGGTCCACAAAAGTAGAGGAGTAGAAAATAGGCTTGGGAGCCGATAGATTTACCTGATTTGCTACTTGAGGTGTCACCCTTCCTATGTCAAAAGAGGCTGACCCTTCTGGCGCATAGGTCATCGGCTTTTGGGTTTTGTTAATATAGTCTGCCAGTTTGGGGACCGTTTCTTCAGCATGAGAAAACAGGAGATTCACGTCAATAAACTCTTGCTGTCTTAGGGAACTTCCGGACATTCCCTGAAGCAGGGCATAGGTTAAAAGGCCCATGCCATAAGGGCTGGCCTCATAGCTTACCTGATCAGCTGTAGAGGCAGAAATGATGTATAGGCCCGCACGCTGCCCCAGTCTATCCAATGCCCGTACCTGAGAGGAAGTAATGGTTTTCTCACTCAATAGATCAAAGTCCTGATTCAGTTTTCCAGAATTACAGGCATCCAATATTAGCACCTGCTTTTGTGCCTTCATCTTCCCCAACCACTCCTTTAGCTCCCGAGAAGAAATGGCTTTAGATTCCCTCACGGCTTTATCTGTGAGTATATCACTGCTCATCTCATACGTGAGGTAGTACCACTGGTCTTCATACGTCTTCCCATGGCCAGAAAAATATAAAACCACTACATCCTGAGGCTGGACCTTATCAGCCATTTCCGTCAACTTAGCCTTTACATTTGTTTTTGATGGGAGGCTATTGGATTCTCCCGTAAGGAGTCTATGTACGGTAACAGAATTTCCAGGAAACAACTTCTCTCCGCTAAGGGTCAGAATTTGGGCCATCTCCCGCGCATCCTGCTCTGCATAACTAAGGTCAAGGCTTTCTCCCCCTACATAATCCCCTGTTCCTACAGCTAGGACAAATAAACTGGGCTTCTCCTTAAAGGAGGCAGAAGGCCTTTGAGGAAGCGCCCCCCCTCCCCTTTCCCTTGTGAGCAGGGTATACGAAACTTCTTGTGGACTACTTTTTAAAAACCCCTCTTTATCCCATGCTTCTACAGCCACTCTGGTTGGGGTTCCCAAAGGGAAATATCCCTGGTATTCTTTCAGGTCCACTTGAAAAGAAGCTCTTCTTGCTGGATTGACATCAGTTGCTACTTCTTTTTGGCCTATGTACAGCGCTACTCTCCCCATGCCTCCTTCTCTGGGTGTTAAGGAGATAGCTAGCCTATCACCAGTTAGAACAGTGGATACTTCAGGGTACAGTTCTAGCCTTTGGTTGATAGCACCTACATCCCTAAGGGGTTCAGAGTTATGGCCAAGAAGCTTACTTAAGAGACCCGGTTCAAAGTATCTTTCCTTCATCTGGCCTATGTCTACCACGTCTAGCCCCTGCACGTAATGCATGAGGTCCATGGACCCTTGGGATGCATCAAACAATCCTTTGGGTTCAGTAACCATCCAGTTAGAGAGTGGTTCCCATGGCTTACTTTCCCTAGACATAGTTAATGCCAGAGTGGCAATTTCTTTTCCACTTTCTGTATCCCAGGTTTTTAGCGTATTATCGTGGCTTCCAGATAATATCCATTTGCCATCTGGAGAGAAGTCCAATGAATGGATCAATTGATGGTGTCCGGTAAAATCCTTTATTTTTTCACCTGATAAGCTGTAAAGGCCTAAGTAGCCACTATCGGT
>JBCBKZ010000311.1:0-4018 GCA_038520955.1 Bacteroidota bacterium
CGCCTGTGCCCTATTCAGGTTGACAAAATCGGCATTCCCTATTTGAATTTCTTTCCCAAGTATTCTGGCAGCTAGTCCTTTTCCTTTCACAGAGAGGAAATCAGATACTTCCTCAATCTTAGGATGCTTTTTCTCCAGAAAGTTCTTAATGGAAGCACTGATGGGATGTGTAGAATGCTGAACCAAACTATAAATGGCAGATACATCATCTTTGCTTAGCTCATCCCCTTCCCAAGAAACCTGATGAAGATGAGTATAGGTAATGGTTCCCGTCTTATCAAAAACGATGTGATCCACTTTGACCATTTCCTCTATAACTCTTCCGTCTTTTACATACATCCCTGCCATACTCATAATCCTCATGGTGTTACCGAGAATGATAGGTGAAGCTAAGGCCAGTGCACAAGGACATGCCACTATTAGAACTGAAGTGAATACATGAGCAGCCTTACTTGGGTCCAACCATAACCAGACTGCACCAGCTAGGAGAGAAATGGTAATAATGGCCAGGGTAAAGTACTGACCATACTTATTGGCTAATTCTCCCAGAGAATCTTCTTCTTTCTTTTGAAAAGAATCATGATTCCATAATTGGGTAAGGTAGCTTTGGGAAGGCTTCTTCGTAAGCTTTACTTTTATACTAGCCCCTGCCTGTTTACCTCCGGCAAATACCTTTTCTCCTTCTGCTAGACTTACAGGGGAAGCTTCTCCATTCACAAAGCTGTAGTCTATGTAAGCATTGGGAGAAAGTAGTACCCCATCTCCCGGGATGATTCCTTCATGGGGAATCAGCAAAACATCTTCTTTCCTCAGTTTATGAATGGGGACCGTTTCTATTTGATTTTCTTTCAGAACACTAGCTCCAAGTGGAAAGAATGATTTATAATCCCTGTCAAAGGAAATAGAATCATAGGTTCTTTGCTGGAACCACCTACCGATAAGTAGCAAAAAGACCAGGCCTCCCAGGGAGTCCATATAGCCGGCCCCTGTCTGAGACATAATTTCATAGGCAGACCTACCGAACAGCGCCAGTATCCCCATGACAATAGGGACATCTATGGTCAACTTTTTAAGCTTTAATCCCTGAACGGCAGACCTGAAGAAGGGATAGGCAGAGTACAATAGGACGGGGAGCCCAAACAGAAGGTTTAGCCATGGGAAAAACTGGCTAAATTCTCCCTCTTCAAAAGCGGTAAGCCCAAGGTATTCAGGAAAACTCAACAGCATGATATTTCCCGCACAGAATCCTGCCAGGCCCAGCCGATACAGTAGCTCCTTACTATGCTTGGGAGTAGAAGAATGAGAACCCAGATTAATAGTAGGCTCATATCCTATGGATGCCAGTAAACCTACCAGTTCTTTTAACTGGATCAGGGAAGGATCATAAGAGATAGAGAGTTCTTTTCTCAAGAATTGAACGCGGGAGAAATTAATACCTGGGCGCAGCTTGTATAGATTCTCCAGTAACCATATGCAGGACGCACAGTGTATTTGAGGAATATGGAATTGGATCCGAACCCCTTTTTCACTGACAAAGTCTGCTAACTGATCCAGGATTTCCGGACTATCTAAGTAGGTATACTTCTCCAGGGAAGCAGGGATTTTCAACTGTAAGCCCGGCTGATCTTCCAGTTCATAATAGGTGCACAGATCATGTGCATTCAAAATCTCATATACAGTCTTACAGCCATCACAACAAAAATACTTGTCTTCCAGATGAATATCTGTAGAAGGGCATGGTTCTCCACAATGGTAGCAACTTTCTTTTTCCAGCTGCTTCCCTTTGTCTATGACTGTCTGTTTCTCCATTCTTCAAGTATGACAGAACAAGAAGGAGAAAATTCCTGCGAGAGCTAATGTCTGAAAACAGGAGAAGAGATGACTTTTGTCATTTCTCAAGTCCAAATCTTCTTTCCTGAGCTTCTAGAGCCACTACTTTCAAAAAAAATAATAAGAGTGACTTTTGTCATTCCTCTGAATGCCTGCCATCATCCCAATACTGTTTTCTCATTCCTTTCTTTGGAGGACAAGTACATCCATGTCAGGGAATAAAAGTTAATAACTATGAAAACAATACTAGTTCCTACCGACTTTTCCAACGTGGCTAATCAAGCCTTTGAATATGCCTTGCAATTAGCAGATCAAGTGGACTCATGGATCATCCTATTCCATGTATTACCCAAGGGACATACACAGCAGGCAGGAGACCCCACCAGTCTGGAAGATATGCAGAGCTATGGGCAGGCTGTACAGAAGAGGCTGGGCAAAAACATCAAAGTTATCTATAAATTCTCAGCTGGAGATCCTCTAGCTAACATTCTGGAGATCTGTGAAGAGCTCAAGCCTGATATGGTAGTTATGGGTACTGAAGGAGCAAATGGAGAGCTGGACCAACTCATGGAAAGTCTCACTTCTCAGGTCATACAACTATCTGAGCTCCCTATACTAGCTATTCCCAAGGGTACTTTTTATGAACCCATAGAGCACATTGTTTTTGCGACCAATTTTGAAGGGGATAGTCTGGAAATTCTGGATAGGTTACAGGAATTCACCCAATTACTGGGCGCCCGGATATCCTGTGTACATATAAAAAATGGCTATAAGGGATGGGATATGCTTCAACTGGAGCTATTCAACGATCTCTACCAACGGAAAGTAGCTACCAAAGGACTGGAGTTCTATCTACAGTCCTACCCTGATATGGTCGAAGGCTTGAATGACTTTATGAAGATCAAGGGAGGAGATATCCTAACCATGATCCAACGAGAAAAAGAAATCATCAGACCGGAACTGGAGAAAAGCCTGATCAAGGAAATGGCCCTCCACACAAAGAAACCTCTGCTTACCTTCCAGAAGGAAGCTATAGGGCAGCTTGTCAGCTAAGAAAACGATGAAAATGACCGCAGGACTAGCAAATAATTCTGATTCTTACCCACAGATGGAAGGCCTCTCCTCCCCTATGCGTACTATTCTGATCCCTCTTGATTTTTCAGAGGCATCTATCAATGCGTTTAAGTATGGCGTAGGTATGGCTGCACGAAATAAAAGCAGGGTAGTGTTATTACATGTATATAAGTTGGACATGGCTGGGGGATATTCCCTTCCTTATATGCAAAAAGAGATTATCCAGAAAACGGAAGAAAAGGTTACGAAGCAGTTCCAGGGCCTTATAGATGATCTGGGTAAAGAAGTATCAAATACCATCCATTTTAACAACATCGTCTGCTCGGGAGAGACGGTAGAAGAAATCATCAGAGTGAGTAGAGTGTACCATGCAGACCACATCATCATGGGTATGAGAGGAGAAAATCAATTGATCAGAAAAATTCTGGGAGGCACCTCCTTATCAGTAGTCAACCGGACTTCTAAGCCCGTTTTACTGATCCCTTACACCACTTCCTACCAGCCTATTCAACACATAGCTTACGCCACTAACTTTGAGGAAGAAGACCCTAGAATCATAGATCAACTCCTCAAACTGGCAAAGCCTTACTCCGCCAGAGTGTCTTGTGTCCATATTCGGGAGAAGGATGAAAAGCAGGATATGTACAAACAAGAGATCTTAATGAAAGCCTTTGAAGGGGATGTATCCATAGAGAACATAGATTTCCTGACGCTGGACTATGACAATGTCGTAGAAGGTTTGAATCAGTTTGTTAAGGATAGAGATGTGGATGTGCTGGTTATGCTCACTCATAAGAGGAGCATCTTCAGCAGGCTGTTTAACAAAAGCCAAACCAGGCAAATGGCCATAGAATCCCAGGTGCCACTTTGGGCTTTTTCTCTTCAGGCACCAAATGGGTAACTTAACTTACCTAAGGCTTAGGAATTTTCTCTTAGCTTAGGAATTAAGATTGAAGAACAGACCGACAGCATTATGAACGATAGCTCTCTTTTCCATGCAGGATTACTCATTTTTGAAGGAGAGGGTACCATTACCCAACTAGATCAAGGATTGGCTAGTTTATTTGGATATGAGAAAGAAGAACTTTTAGGGGAGTCATTATCTATCCTTTTT
>JBCBKZ010000311.1:4028-6461 GCA_038520955.1 Bacteroidota bacterium
TCAGCCATCAAGAAGAGGCGGTCATTAAGATTCAAGCCGTCAATAAAAAGGGGGAATTTATTCCTACAAGTATGACCCTTTCTTCCCTTGGGAATGGTAGTACAGAAAAGACAGCCATCATTCAGGATTTATCTGACTTACAAAGTTCAAAAGTACGCTATTCTGAAAGTGAGAATAAGCTAAATGCCATCATAAAAACAGCGGTCGACGGGATTATCAGCATAGACACTAAAGGAATTGTACAACTGGTAAATCCTGCTGCAGCCCGTTTGTTTGGGTATGCACCTGAAGAAGTAAATGGTAAGAATGTAAAGATGCTCATGCCTGAACCTGACCAGTCCAGACATGATGGATATTTAAATAACTACCTGGAGGGAGGGCCTCCTAAAATCATTGGAATAGGAAGGGAAGTCTCAGGCATGAAGAAAGATGGGACCGTATTTCCTTTCAGATTAAGCATCTCTGAAGTTCAACTGGGAACAGGAAGAGTGTTTACAGGAATAGTCCACGACCTTACGGCTGAGAAACTGGCAGAAGAAAAGCTCAGGAGATATGCAGCAGAACTGGAGAGAAGTAATAGAGAATTAGAAGACTTTGCTTATATATCCAGTCATGACCTTCAGGAACCTTTACGAAAAATTCAGGCTTTTGGTACCCGCTTACGCCAAAAGGAAGGCAGTAGTTTGACAGAGAAGGGATTGGACTATCTGAACCGAATGCTGAATGCATCCGAAAGGCTTCAAAATCTGATCAATGATCTACTCACTTTTTCCAGGGTTTCTACCAAGGCCCGACCTTTCCAGGCCATTTCTCTCACTCAAATCCTGGAAGAAGTCCTAAACGATCTGGAATACAGCATAGAGGAAGCAAAAGCTACTATTAATTATCTTCCATTACCTACCATAGAGGCTGACCCCACTCAAATCAGACAACTCTTTCAAAACCTGATCGGGAATGCCTTGAAGTTTAGAAGAGAGGGTGAGAAGAGCATCTTAGATATTAGCTCTAGGACTTATTTTAAGAAAGAACGGATGGTGGGAATGCCTGGAGATGAAGTAGTGGAAGTATCCATTAAGGACAACGGCATTGGATTTAATAAACAGTATGCTGAGAAGATCTTCGCCATTTTTCAGCAGCTTGAAGGACGAAGGTACGCTGGTTCGGGTGTGGGACTAGCCATCTGTAAGAAAATTATCACCAGACATGGTGGTAGCATAGTAGCAGACTCGGAGCAAGGGCAGGGAACCACTTTCACTTTTACCTTGCCTACCAAACAGAAACAATCAGAACCTACATAAGAAATTCCAAATGAGTAAAGTACACTCAAAACCCATAGTAATTTTGGTAGCGGAGGATGATGATGAAGATCAAATGCTCCTGCAGGAAGCTATGGAAGAACATAAGCTATCAAATACCTTGAAGTTTGTATCAGATGGGGAAGAACTTCTTGACTATTTGAAGAACAGAGGCAAGTATACCAATAAGGATACATATCCATCTCCAGGTCTGATTTTGCTGGACCTGAACATGCCCAGAAAAGATGGGAGAGAAGCACTGGCAGAAATAAAGGCAGACAAGCAGCTTAAGTTAATTCCGGTGGTTATTCTCACTACCTCCAAAGCAGAAGAAGACATTATCCGTTCTTACCAGCTTGGCGTAAACTCATTTATCACCAAGCCGGTAACTTTTGAACAATTAGTAGACGTGTCTGGAGCTATAGGAAAATACTGGTTTGAAATAGTCGAGTTACCCGGTAGGCAGATGGAATAAGCATATGACTGATATCCTAAAACATAAACCTGTTCTGGAGTCTCCTCCTACTTACAAAGAAAAGGAGCTTATTTCTATTCTTCTCATAGATGATGATGAGGAAGACTATCTCATTACCAGAGATATAGTTGAGGATATTAACCATCAGGCCTATACCCTTGATTGGGTTCCTACCTTCCAAAAGGGGAAAGAAATTATTCAAAGAAGGGAACATGACGTCTACCTCATAGACTACCGCTTGGGAATAGAAAATGGCTTGGATCTTCTGAGAGAAGCCTTGAAAGTAGGGGTGGATGCTCCTATCATTCTTCTGACGGGTTTAGGGGATATAGAAATAGATCAGAAAGCGCTATCCATGGGAGCAGCTGACTATCTGATCAAATCTGAGCTCAACTCTACCCGACTGGAGCGCTCCATTAGGTACGGAATCCAGCAAGCTGAAAACCTGAAACAGATCCGTCTCCTCAACCAGGAACTGGAAAAGAGAGTAGCGGTCAGAACAGAAGCTTTGGCCATGGCCATTAAAGGCATGGAAAAAACGAATAAGGAGCTGGAAGAACAGATAGAGGTACGTAAAAAAACAGAGGAAGCCCTAAGGACCAGTCAGAAAGAACTCGCTCAAGCCCTCAAAAAAGAAAAGGAGCTAAATGAGATGAAGTCCCG
>JBCBKZ010000312.1:0-6448 GCA_038520955.1 Bacteroidota bacterium
GGGAAGAAAGGCCTATCTCGCTCTTTGGTAATAGGGTTGGGGAAGAAGAAAATGTCCAGTATCCAATCTGTTCTTTTTTTGCTTAGCTTATCCGTATTTGATTTTAGGTATAACTGATTTACTTCTATCTGAGGCACTGGATCTTCCTGAGACTCCACCTGCTTCCATACATCCTGCCAGATAATTTTGTCATGCTCCTGTCTGGGAGTACGAATGAGGATAAGATCATCTCCTTCATCACTATGATCAAGCATATTTTGATCCTCCTTAAATCTACGGGCTACCTCCAGGGTCTGCTCCAGTCCCACTATCATCCAACTGATCTGATAGGAGGTTTCCAGCATCCAGGGAAGCCATCCGGGCGTATAATCTTTAAAAACCGGCCAAAGGAGGTGATCTTCTGAGCATAGATCAAGGGAGTGAATCAGGTCTTTCTCTTTCTCATCCAGTTGATCAAAGGGTAAGTAGGTGAGCACCAGGCTGTCCAGGTAGAAAATATTGTCATTTTCTACTAAATGGTCATATTCTTTCTCATAGAGAAGTTCATAACTGGAAAGTCCTTGTTCTCCTTTAAATAGATAGAATCCCACCTGTTTGGCGTTGCCTGAACCTTTAATAGAGCAGTAACCTGTTTCTCCTGAGTCTGGGTGTTGGACGCCAAATACATCCACATCGAACATCCAATTCCAGGGAGACAAAGACAATAGGTCTAGTGCCAGGTTATATGCACTAACCCACTGAGTCCTGGTGATGGAGTCTGGCTGAAGCATGTGTTCAGACTAAAGTGTTATATAGTAAAAATAACATATAATATTTAGAAATACTACATTACTGATAACTATGTAGCTTCCAGTGACCTAAGGGAAAGGCTGAAAAAGAAAGTCGCAAGGCTTCAAGAAAGAAATCCTGCGACATATTAAGGTCGAATTTTATGTCAGATCAGAGAACGATGTTCACAATTCTGCCAGGAACTACAATGACTTTACGGGGACTTTTCCCTTCTAACCATTTCTGTGCATTAGGATCAGAAAGTGCTTTCTCTTCCACTAATTCCTTGCTCATATCCGCATCTACAGAAAGCTTAAACCTTACCTTACCATTGATCTGAACAGGGTATTGAATCTGCTGTTCTTTAATCAACTCCGCCTCCCATTTAGGGAAGGTAGCTTTGAGGATACTTTCTTTATGACCCATAGATTCCCAGATCTCTTCACAGAGGTGAGGCGCAAAGGGGCTCATAATGATGGCAAAAGGCTCAAGAATAGCTCTCTTTCTGCACTTAAGACGTTTAAGTTCCTTCTCAAAGACCATGAAGGCAGGAATACAAACGTTGAAAGCTAATCTGTCAATCCCCTCTTCCGTCTTTTTAATGGTCTGATGGAGGAACTTGAGTTCTTCTGCAGTAGGCTCACCCTCTGTAACCAGAGAATTCTCATCCTGGTCAAAGTAGAGGTTGTGGATCTTTCTCAGGAAGGTGAATACCCCATTTATACTCTCAGTACTCCAGGGTTTCTCCATCTCAATAGGGCCAAGGAACATTTCAAACATTCTCAAGGTATCTGCCCCATACTGCTCACAGATCACGTCTGGCGCCACCGTATTATACAATGACTTAGACATCTTTTCCGCTCTGCTGATGGTTTTAAACTCTCCATCGGCATTAGTCTTAAAGACGAGGCCTTCCTCGCGAGTCCACTTCATATAGCCTTCAGTATCCAAAGAATGATCCTGGACAAGACTTATGTCTACATGAATCTCTGCATACTTATCCCTTTCTCCTTCTGAGATCAAATCAGCAGATACAAACTCACCACTTTCATTGTCTCTAAAAGCAAGTTTGGATACTCCCTGTATCTTTCCCTGATTCACTAACTTTGTGAAGGGCTCTTCTACGGATACCACATCTATATCATACATGAACTTGGTCCAGAAACGGGCATACATCAAGTGAAGTACGGCATGCTCGGTTCCTCCTACATATAAGTCTACTGGTAACCAGTACTTCTCTATAGATGGATCTACCAACTCTTTCTCATTGAAAGGATCTGGATACCTAAAGAAATACCAACTGGAACCCGCCCATCCTGGCATGGTATTCAAGTCTCTTGTCCCTCCACCGGGATAATTTACCCAGTCTCCTGCACGACTAAGTGGAGGTTCACCGGTTTCAGAGGGCTTATAGCTCTCTACATCAGGAAGTACCAATGGCAATTCTGACTCATCTATAGAATAAGCTACCTCATCCTTATAGTAGATGGGTGTTGGCTCTCCCCAGTACCTTTGGCGAGACCAGACTACATCTCTTTGCTTATAAGTTACCCGGCCAGTACCTCTTTTTATTTCCTCAAACTTTTTTACGACCAATGGAATGGCTTCTCTGGCCGTTTTTCCATTTACAAAGTCTGAGTTCACCATGATCCCATCTTTAGAGATATAGGCTTCCTTAGAGAGGTCTCCGCCAGAAATCACCTCTATGATGGAGATATCAAACTTATGCGCAAACTCAAAATCGCGCTGATCATGCGCAGGTACGGCCATGATAGCTCCAGTACCATAGGTAATTACCACATAATCAGAGATCCAGATGGGAAGCTTGGTTCCGTTTAAAGGGTGTATAGCATAACCACCAGTCCATACACCCGTCTTTTTGGTATCGGCTATTCTGTCTCTCTCAGACCTGTTAACGGCCCAATCTATATACTTGTCTACCTCTTCTTTCTGTTCAGCTGTACAGATCTTCTCTATGATAGGATGTTCAGGTGCCACTACCATAAAGGTATTACCGTAAATGGTGTCAGGGCGTGTGGTAAATACTTCCAACTGATCATCCACACCATCCACATCATATACGATAGAGGCCCCCTCAGATCTACCGATCCAGTTTCTCTGCATGGATTTAACAGCATCCGACCATTCAAGCTTCTCTAAGTCCGCCAACAATCTGTCTGAGTAGGCGGTGATTCTCAACATCCACTGTTTCATAAGCTTACGCTCTACCGGGAAGTTGCCTCTTTCTGACCTACCATCTTTCACTTCTGCATCCGCCAATACTGTCCCTAAGCCAGGGCACCAGTTCACAGTGATCTGGTCAGTATAGGCTATACGGAAAGCCATGAGTATGTCTCCTTTTTCTTTGGGAGAATATCCCTTCCACTCTTCTGCTGTGAAGCTTCCAGAATATGCTGTGGCGGCTACTATTCCCTGGCTCCCTTCTACCTCAAAATGCGCTTCCAACTCCGTAATCAAGCGGGCCTTTTCAATCTTTTTGTCATACCAGTGATTAAACATTTTCATGAATACCCACTGCGTCCACTTATAGTAATCTGGATCAGAAGTTCTGAAAGCCGTATCCGGATCATGATAAAATCCTAACATTTCCATCTGCTCCAAATACCGAACGGTATTCTTATCAGTGGTTTCCGCTGGATGAATTCCCGTTTTAATAGCGTACTGCTCTGCAGGTAGCCCAAACGCATCAAATCCCATGGGGTGGAGGACATTAAATCCTTTCTGACGTTTATACCTAGCGATAATGTCAGTAGCTATGTACCCTAGTGGGTGTCCTACGTGCAATCCTGCACCGGAAGGATAAGGGAACATATCAAGTACATAATACTTGGGAAGGTCAGATTTTTTCTCGGCTACGAAGGACCTGTTGTCCTTCCAATACTTCTGCCATTTCTTCTCAATTTGTTGAAAATTGTAACTACCCATGAGATATCTTTTTTTAAAGAATTGCTCTGGAGGAGAATAGGTCTCCAAAACAGGAGGCGAAATTACATGGAAATCTGTGGATTAGCCAGTAACATTCTGTTAGATGAAACGTTTTTCGAGATTTCTTCAAAAAATTGGCCAGTCAGAAAGGTTTTAGGGCTTGCAGAAAAAGAAATCCCCCTTCTGCCAGCTAGCAAAAGGGGGAATAGAAGGCATGTCCTTCTGTCTTATTGGGCCTTATCTACAAACAGCCTGTTTTCACGGTTAGCTACTTCCCAAGCTGTAGCAAATACCAGCTGCGCAGTTTTGGCCAGTTTTCCTAATCTGATTTTGTCAGGGGTATCTCCAGGTCTATGATAGTCCTCATGAACACCATTAAAATAGAAAATAACAGGGATGTTATTCTTCGCAAAATTGTAGTGATCACTTCTGTAGTAGAAGCGGTTTGGATCATTCTCATCATTATACTTATAGTCAAGGACCATCTGAGTATAAGTCTCATTAGCTTTCTCACTTAGTTCATGGAGTTCCGTACTCAGTTTGTCAGCCCCTATGAGGTATACATAGTTAAGAGAATCTGCGCTACCCTGATATTCCCTTCCTACTCTCCCGATCATGTCTATGTTTAGATTTACCACAGTGTTTTCCAGTGGATAAATAGGATGATCTGTATAGTACTCAGAACCTAGTAAGCCTTTCTCCTCACCAGATACCGTCATGAAAAGAATACTTCTTGATGGTCGGTATCCCTCGGCTGCTGCTTTAGTAAATGCCTCAGCTAATTCGAGAACGGCCGTAGTACCGGAAGCATCATCATCTGCTCCATTGTTGATTCTTCCATCCTGATTTACCCCTATATGATCATAATGCGCAGTGATGATCAGGAGTTCATCCTTCTTATCAGTTCCTTCCAGGAAGCCTGCTACGTTTTCCGCAGAAGGGTTGCTGAGTTCTATGTTAGCATCCATAGAAGGGGAAAACTTTTTCAGTTTTGGACTGATGATGTTCTGGTTTTCCAGCTCCTTGGCTACTTTGCTAACTTTGGTCTTTCCAAAAGAGAGCATATCATCTGCCATAGCCTCAGAAACATACATGATGGGCATAGGCTTATACTTATCCTTGGAAACAAAGGTCCTGACAGAGCGAGAATAACGGGAAAGCACTTTATACACTGAGTCAGGAAGGACTATTCCAATCGACTGAGCACCATTTCCAATAAGGGAAGCTGCTTTTTCACCCCAGGACCTGATTTTTAATGCGAGGTTTCCACTATCTCCTTTATCAGTATCTACCAATAGGATGGTTTTTCCATCAGCTTCAGCACCTACTTTTTCTGCTCCGCTGGTGCTTACCACTGCCAAATCATCTGAAAGCGTTTCTGGAGGGAGGCCTCTTAGTACGAAGAAATCCTTAGGATAACCGTATTTCTTATTCCCCAGGCTTACTTCCGCCTTATTGATAGCTACTTTATTCAGTTGGTATGACTGATAGTAGCTGTTCTCTTCAGGGTTTCCGGGTGCCAAGCCATATTTCATGAATTGAGACCGAATATAAGCTGCCGCTAATTTTTGCCCTCTCTCTCCGGTCTCTCTACCCTCCATGAGGTCATCAGCCAGGAAAAATATATGTGCTTTTATATCTTCCTCTGTGATGGTGTTAGCATACTTGGTGACCTGTTCACTCTGTGCAAGACTGAAGGTCATACCCATCAAGAGCGTTAAGGTAAATAGTAAGGAAGAACGTGAATTCATAAACCGTTAAACATTTAGTAGTACAAATGGATCAACCCTTTCTAAGTTACGGAAGAGCTTTGATGATTTCTATAAAATCATTCGATTTTAAGCTTGCTCCCCCTACCAGTCCTCCATCTATGTCAGGTTGAGAGAATAATTCCTGTGCATTAGCAGGCTTTACACTCCCTCCATAAAGGATGCTGGTTTCATCTGCTACAGTAGCAGAGTATTTTTCAGCTATCAGGTTTCTAATGAAAGCATGTACCTCCTGTGCCTGTTCTGGTGAGGCAGTAACTCCTGTCCCTATGGCCCAAACAGGCTCATATGCAAGAATTACCTCTCCAAACTGCTCTGCAGAAAGGTGGAATAATCCTTCAGATACCTGACTACGGATGACATCAAGGGTATTTCCTGCTTCTCTTTCAGCCAGGGTTTCTCCAATACAGAAGATCGGAGAAATATCCTTTGCTAGAACCTTATCTACTTTCTGGGCCAGTAGCGCATTTCCTTCTCCAAAGTATTGTCTTCTCTCAGAGTGTCCAATGATACAGTGAGTGATGTCTATAGAATCCAGCATGGAAGCAGAAATTTCACCTGTATAAGCTCCCTTATCTTCCTGGTGTACGTTTTGGGCAGCTACATGAAAGGATGGATGATCCTTAGCCAGATGCTTTACACTTACCAGGTATGGGTAGGAAGGGGAGAAAATGACCTGGGCACTGCCAGAATATTCATCCTTATACTTTCCCATGATTTCGCTTACCAATGTGAGGGCTTCAGTGGCGCTGAGGTTCATCTTCCAGTTCCCAGCTGCTATTTTTTTACGCATTGTGTTGGTTGTTTTTGATGTAAGGCGCTCAAATTGTGGATTAGTCCGTAAATATTGAAATCTGAGGGTAAAAAAGTGGCCTCATTTTAGACTTTCTCTCTTTCCCAATGCCTGTAAGCCGCTGTACGGGTATAGATTTCTTCCATCATTCTCTGTTCAGCATGATTGAGTG
>JBCBKZ010000313.1:0-6437 GCA_038520955.1 Bacteroidota bacterium
TTGAGATTCATGAATTAGAACCTTGAAGAGGTTCCATTATTTAGATTCACAATTGTTTAGAAGAATGATCCAGAAGGGATCACACCTAAAGATTATGGGTTGATTTAATATGATCACCTACTAACTTACCCACACATGAAAAAACTCATCAGAATATCCCTCTTGGTCCTATTGGCTGTACTCATCTTTGGCTGTGTCAATTTCTTCAAGATGACAGACCTAAGAGCCGACTATCCCATAGTTTCCGGAGAGCAAGCCAAAGCCCAACAACTCATGAAAGAAATGGGGGAAGCCCACAACATACATTTGTGGGATAGTATACAGACCTACTCAGTTGTATATAAAGATGAGTTTTATGGCTTCATGGGAAATCAGGGAAATCCCTTCAAGGAGTCCAATATGACTTTTTCCATGAACTATATCCCTGGAGAATTTGATGGGCAGATGACCATAGAAAGCGGGAAGGAGAAGGGAACCACATGGGGGATACAGGACTGGAATACGTACATATGGGAAGATGGAAAGGCAGTCCTAAAGAAGGATAAAAACATGCAGTTCTGGATTCCGACCTACCAATACTTCGTAGAATTACCCGCTCGCATACAGGAAACCAATGTGGTGGAGTATGTAGGAAGCAGAGACATCAACGGAACCAAGGTAGAAGGGGTACTGGCTTCCTGGAATCAGGTAGCCCCCCAGAAGGACATTGACCAGTACATTCTCTGGATAGATGCTGAGACTAAGCGGATCGTGAAAGTGGATTATACCGTCCGGGAAGCCTACAAATTCATTAGCGGAGCCGCTTACTTCAATAACTACAAAGACTATAATGGCATCATTCTCCCTTCAGAACTACCCGTAGAATCTAACCTGGTGAAAGATGGCCTCCTCCATAAAATGAGCATAGTGGATTTCAAACCTGATCAGGTGGAGGTGAGAGCGTTAAGGCCGTTGGAGTAGTAAGTGCGACTTACTCTCTATTTATGAAAAGTGTTCCATACAAGGTCGTTGAGGCTCTCGAAACGACTAAGCTTAATGGAGCAAAATAACCCTTCGAGAACCTCAGGGTCCATGGAGGGCAGGCTCTATGAGAAGTAGCCCCCCCTAATCCATCCCCTTCAGGCTTCCCCTAAAATTAGCCTGCTATCTTAGCTAGGAGTCGTTTTTATCATAAAGGGCTAAGTGATGACCTCCAAAGTTTGACCGGAGAAAGCGATGTTACCCGTAACGGGGTCTATCATCTTGTTGTCCATCAACTCATTTACATTCACTCCGGCGTTTTCCTTCTTGTTGGCTACTTTCAGGCGGGTCCCTTTCCCATCATGCCCAAAGCCATGCGGAATGCAGATCACCCCCGGCATGATGTTCTTACTGAGTTCTGTGGCTATGTCTATTCTTCCGGTAGTCGATTGCACGGAGATGATTTGGCCGTCCTGTATGTCCAGCGCAAGTGCATCATCCGGGTGGAGCATGGCGGTACATCTGTTCTTCCCTTTCATGAGGGTAGGGGAGTTGTGCATCCATGAGTTATTGCTCCTGAGGTGCCTCCGACCTATGAAGAGAAACTCATTCTTCTCTCTGGGTTGAGGTTGATAATTCTTCATGTCCTTCAGCAGTTCCCTAAATGGCTGCATGAAGATTTCCTGCCCAATATCAATCTTCCCACTAGGCGTAGATAAAATGTGAGGAAGTTGCTGCTTGAGAGGCCCTAGTGAAATCCCGTGAGGATTGCGCTTGAGTTTGCCCAAACTGAGTCCAGTAAATAACCTTTTCCAGGAAGAGAGTTTGCCGTAAGGCCCAAATAGGAGTCCTAGATTCAGTAACTGCCTTGGAGTGAGGTACCTAAACTTCCAGTCGGTTTTCTTTTTACTGGTTTTTTCAAAATGCTTTAGGAAGGCCTTGGCTATCTGCCAGTCATATTTTTGTCCTTTCTTGGGCTTGTATAAGGCCGGAGAGAATTTGGCTACATCACTTACTGCCAGATAGTTGAAGATGGCATCGTAGTGATCTACTTCCAGATGGGAAGCTGGCGGGAGAATGATGTCCGCATGACGGTTAGTCTCATTTAGAAAGATGTCTACAGAAACCAGGAAGTCCAGGTTTTGCAAGCCCCTTTCTACTTCTCTCGAATTAGGGACAGATAATACCGGATTACCCGCATGTATGATCATGGCCCTCATCCTACCTTCTCCTTCTACCAGCATTTCTTCTGCCATGACAGATACCGGAAGCTCTCCGGAGAATTCCGGGACTTTGCTGACCCTACTATGCCACCTCCCTATAGACTTCCTGAATTTCTTCCCTCCAAATAGCGGGAAAGCAGGTTTGGGAAACATGGTACAGCCTTCTCTGTCAAATTTGCCGCTAAGCATATTGATACACTGGAGCAGCCAGTTACAAAGACCGCCATGCTCCTGGGTAGACATGCCCATGCGGCCGTAAAGGATAGCCTTCTCAGTTTGGGCATAGGTAGTGGCGATGTCTACGATGTTCTCCCAGGGGATTTGAGTAATGTGGGCGATGGTTTCTCCCTCTATTTCTGAGGCCAGGCTGATGAGTTCCTCATAGTTGATCATGAACTCATTCATTCTACCGGGATTCATCCATCCATTATCTACCAGTACTTTGAGAATTCCCATCAGGAAGTAGATATCCGTTCCGGGCACGATGAAGTAATGCTCGTCAGCTACCTTGGAAGTTTCCGTTCTTCTGGGGTCTATGGTGATCACCTTACCGCCTCTTTTACTGATGGCTCTCAGCTTTTGTTGAATACCGGCTACACTCATGAGACTTCCATTAGAGGCTACAGGGTTTCCTCCTATAATTAGCATGAAGTCTGTCCTGTCTACATCAGGAATGGGCATTCTCAGCGTATGACCATATAGGTGATAGGCCATAAAGTGGTGCGGCAACTGGTCCATGGTCGTAGGAGTGTAGTAATTCTTGGTTCCCAGGATCTTTCTCAGTTCGCTCCCGTGAGACATGAATCCAAAGTTGTGGGCGGTAGGGTTACCCAGGTAGAATCCTACGGCATCTGCCCCGTACTCTTGCCTAATCGCATTAATGCGGTTTCCTACTTCTTCAAATGCGGCTTCCCAACTGATGGTTTCCCAGCTACCGTCTTCCTTCTTGCGGAGGGGTTCCTTAAGTCGGTCAGGATTGTAGTGTAGCTCATCTATTTTGGCGCCCTTAGGACAAATATGTCCCTTGCTAAAAGGGTCCTTCTCATCCCCTTTGATAGATAAAACCTGATCGCCCTGGTAGGTAATGGTAAGTCCGCACATAGCCTCGCAGAGGTTGCAGACACGGTAGTGTTCCTTAGTAGTCAAATCCGAAAGATTATGGTATGAAATAGTAGTTGAGTAGAATTTGCTTAATAATTCTGACAAAAAGAATTCTTAAGACTTACCTCTTCCCCATCCACTGAAAAGCTCTATACAACGCTATGTGAAAAATAGTGGCGTGATCCTCATCCGGGAAATACTGAAAATGGGTACTCTCTCCTGTACGCGAGAAGGTTTGGAGTTTATTAACCAATGCACGTGCATCCCCTTCCATAATTTCTCCTTCCTTGCCTATTCCCACAAAGACTGGAATCCTGGTCCTATTCTCTCCGCTTAAGTCAGGGCTGTCAAATTCCAGTAGGGACTCATTATCCCACCAAAGACTGGGACTGATAATGACATACTGGCTAAAAAGATCCGGTTTCTTCAACAAAACTTCCGTAGCCAATAAGCCCGCAAGGGACTGACCTACGAGCATTTTTTCAGTAGAAGTAGAATAGGTCTCGTCTATATAAGGCTGTAGTTCATTCTCCAAAAACTGAATGAAGCTTTCTGACTTCCCTGCTGTGGGAAAGTCTTTTTGGTCCTGTGCTATGGTGGTGGGATAAGTGAAATCTCTTCTCCTGTCCACATTCCCTATTCCTACCAGAATGGAAGGGGGAAGTATGTTTACCCAGGGAAAAGTCCCGTACTGTATGAGTCCTGCCACATGAATAAAGTCCTCATCCTCAGAGCCATCCAGTAAATAGATGACAGGATAACTCTTTGCACTATCCGGATGGTAGCCAGCAGGTAGATAAATGTTGAGGGTTCTTTCTTCCTGGAATATGTCAGATTGGAGGGTCAGTTTTTCTCCAAGTATAAAAGGCTGCTTTTCTGATGAAGTATCTACAGAGGCTTCCTCAGTTTGAGAGACACAGCTAATAAAAGCCAGTAAAAGAATGGTTAGGAATCTGGGCATATACAAAAGGCTTAGTCGGCAAGATAGTATCTATCTGACAGAATTAGTGCACAAACTAGCCGTGTGTATAAACAGTATGTATAGAGGAGTTCCCTTATTCGACTATGCTAATCCGTTCGTAGAGGATGGTTTCTCCTATGTTGACACTGATAAAGTAGGTACCTTTTACCTCTACGGGAATCGCTTTCACCCAGTTAGTTTCCCCTTCTACCACGCCACTCCTCCAGCTAATTCTACCTGAAGGGTCTATAATACTTAGGGAGAAAGGTCTTGTTTCAGGATTAGTGAGCTGTAGGTCTATTATGGAAGATTGATGAGATACTTGTAAGCTTGCCTGAGATTGGATGTTGACTATTTCAATGACTTGAGAGTAGCTAAATTGACCATCAAAATCTATCTGCTTCAGTCGGTAGTAGTTCCTTCCTGGGAAGGGTACTGGGTCTAGAAAGCGGTAGGAGGTAGCAACAGAAGTGGTGCCTTTTCCTTCCACAAATGAAGCAGACTCCCATTCTTCCAGAGAGGCAGACTTTTCTACCTCAAAGCCTCTATTATTTAGTTCAGAAGCCGTTTGCCACTGGAGCTCAATGATACCTTCCCTTGATTTACCTTGAAAACTGCTGAGCTCTACGGGTAGGGTAACCCCTGTGCTGAAGATGACTGCATGGCCCGCATCTAATCCTATGCCATCATTGTTGGGGGCGCCATTGATGACTCGGCTTCCATCAGAAGAAAGGGAAACAGATTCTCCCAATAAATTCTCAGAGGCTTCTCCGTCAATGTCACTTCCCACCTGACTCCATGAACCGCTACTCTCCTCATAAATTCGTACCTGACCCGCATTGGTTCCATTGCCTGTATTTGCTGGTGCCCCAATGGCCAGTTTGGTTCCATTAGAAGAAAGGGCTACAGAAGAACCTGATAAATCACCGGAGGACTCACCATCTAAATCACTTCCTACCTGAGACCATACACTTCCGCTCTCACTATATACGCGCACATGTCCGGCGTTAGACCCATTTCCATCATTCTCCAAACCTCCTATAGCCACTCGGGAACCGTCCCCGGATAGAGCTACTGCAATTCCTGACTGATCTCCACCTGATTCTCCATCTATATCACTTCCCACCTGGCTCCAACTACCTCCACTCTCATCATACACCCTTACGTGGCCGGCATCCGTAGCAGTACCCGCATTATATGGCCCCCCAATAGCTATTCTGGTTCCGTCGGAAGAAAGAGAAACGCTCCTGCCAAACTCATCAAAGGTATTCTCCCCAACTATATCACTTCCCACCTGCGACCATGTACCCCCACTTTCAGCATACACCCTGGCCACCCCAATACTGGAAGAACCACCGGTAGCACCTATGGCTACCCTGCTTCCATCATCAGATAAGGAAACAGACCAACCTGCAAAGTCCCCAGCGGCAGTTCCATCAATATCACTCCCCACCTGACTCCATGAGCTACCCCCATATTCGTACACCCTTACATGACCAGCCGCGGATCCACCTCCGGCATTGAAAGGAGCCCCTATCGCTACTCTTGTGCCATCACCAGAGATAGCCACTGAAAATCCTGATTGGTCATTCATGGCCTCACCATCTAGGTCGGAGCCCAGGATACCCCATGATCCTCCACTTTCTTCAAATACCCTTACATGTCCTGCAAGAGAGGCCGTTCCATCATTTCCTTCTCCTCCTATGGCTATTCTGGTCCCATCAGAAGATATGGAAACTGATCTGCCAAAGAAATCTCCTGCCGCCTCTGCATCAACATCACTTCCTATTTGGGTTTGAGCAGATAGAGAGGGAAAAATGATCAGCATTACTAAAAGGAAGAAAATGCCATTTAAGGATGAAGAATGGGGAAGAGAAACTAATCGGAAATTTAGAGACATACTGGTGTTTGTTAGTGAGTCTCTAAATATGCCTGCTGTCTATAGTTTTTAGATTCCTTTCTGCGGATGTTTCTTTCGTAAGAAATATTCTGCCTGATTAAGTCCTTTAAATCAGATCTGCCTAATGATAAGAAAGACTGGCACCTGTATAGCTCACTTTTCTGGTGGAAATAAGGGGAAATGAAATGGCTTACTTAATGAACTTTGCCTTCCGATCTAAAGGATTTTGCTAAGTCTTCCCACTTTCTTCCCGGAATCTCCATTTTCTCCCACTTCACTTTCTGAGAATTAT
>JBCBKZ010000314.1:0-6437 GCA_038520955.1 Bacteroidota bacterium
AGCATGCATACGATCTGATTTTTCCTTGTCCTTAGGGAGAATTTCTGAAAACACTAACCCTATGACGAGATCCACTTATCTAATCCTAACTATCGTATTCCTATTACTTTCTGCACAACTTACAGCCCAAACTATCTCCATAGAATATGAGTTGAATGGCAGAAGTACTATCGACTTCTCAAAAAATCCATTCAACAAGTATATAGGAGAATGGACCTTAAAGGAGGATGACTGGACACACAACTGGGGAGGAGAAACGGAAACGATCAAAATACCTGGCCATCATACGGTTACTACTCAGCTTAATACTGATAATAGCCTTTTGTCCATCATAGATGGTCCAGAGCCTAATGGTCATATATTCTGGTCCTACAATCCCAACACAGGCGAAGTACATCACCTATCCAGCTTTGGGACCATACGGGCAGGAAGTGGAACAGGAACGGTATCCGAAACTGGGGATGTGAAACTAAAGCTGGTCTTCGAAGGAGAACCTAAGGGAACTTATAGGATCTACCATTACAAATGGATAGATGCAGATGAATACCATATGAAATCGGTTCAGTATACAGAAGATGGGGAAGCTACCGGACTTTTCTATGAGGGTTATTTTGTGAGAATAGAGAATTAGCCAATTCATTACCTAAGTCTGTCAAATGGATTCTGTATTTATTTGATAACTTGATCATACCCATGAAAACCGTACATTTCTACTTCCAGTTATCCATTTTTACTGTGCTATTTTTCTCCCTATTAAATTGCAGCGGACCGGGATCAGGGTCTGAACAGCGAAACCCCAGTGAGATTTCGGGCCCAATGCGAAATGAAATGCTAGGGAAAACCGTCTACGAATGGACCCATGAAGAAAAAGTCCGGGGCTTTAGAAACATAGATCAGCTTTGGAACACGAGAGGCATTGAATCCGGGTCTGATTCCTCAGTATTACCCCAGAAAGAACATGCTGACCTGCTTTCATTGACTTTCGAGTTTAAGGATAGCACTTATAGTTTTGACAAATTTATTGCGCATAATCAACCTCTTGGCTTACTAGTCATAAAGAATGGAGAAGTTGTATTGGAAAGATACGCTGAAGGAAACACCCCTCAAAGCAAGTGGATATCATTCTCCGTGGCTAAATCTGTGGTTTCTCTCCTCGTAGGTGCTGCTGTAAAAGATGGACTTATTACAGACCTGGACGCACCTATCACTACCTACCTGCCAGAACTCGTAAGCAGCGCATATGAGGATGTTAGTCTCTGGCACACCATGCAAATGGCTTCCGGAGTAAAATGGGATGAGAATTACAATAATCCTAAAAGTGACATCCGACAATTTGTGCCCATAGAAGGCATGGCCGGCATGCTAGCGTATGTGAAGAATCTCCCCCGAGTAGCCGCTCCAGGAGAACGATTCAATTATAACACAGCTGAGACTCGACTGGTAGGTATGGCCCTGCGATCAGCCATAGGGGAAGATCTTGCGAGCTATTTGTCTCGGAAGATTTGGATACCATTTGGGATGGAATCAGATGCCAATTGGTGGTTATTAAGCGAGGGTGGGGTAGAAAGTGGAGGGTGCTGTATAAGTGCGACTCTTAGGGACTATGGGAGAATAGGGTTATTTGCCTTAAGAGAACTTAGAGGCTCTCCCTTTTATCAGCGAGTTTTGCCAGAAGGCTGGATAGCCAAAACTACGGCTCCTTCCAAGGGAGCTGATTATTATGGCGCACTTTGGTGGCCTGACTATGGCCTTGAGGGTAACAGGACTTTTGCCGCTTATGGCGTTTTCGGACAAATGATCTGGGTAGATCCTGCTGAAAACCTGGTCGTAGTTACCCATAGCGCATGGCCGGAAGCACTAGGGGAAGATGGCGAAAACTATCACGCTTATAATGCAGCCTTTGCCAGGGCAGTAGCTGGGACCTTAAGGGAATAGCCATCCCATTTAGGAGCATGTATTTACCCAAATAAGCTCTTCCTTGCTTTCTCCAGCCTGATCTCCTTAACCTTCTTTGCGAAGCCAATCATTTTGTTATTAGTCTTCCAGTCTTGCTGGAATGCCTCAGGAGAATGGGCAGAAATATTTTCTTCAATGGAAGGCAGTAAGTCAAGGAACCGTTTCTCATTAGCCGTTAACAACAAATGGGTTTCTGGATCTAATGGCTCCATATCATGAAACTTACTCAGATTATAAAGACTAAGCATCAGCTGATCTCTTAGTTCTGCTTCCCATCCATATTCCATAGCCTGCCTTAGTAGCATGGCTTGGTAAGCCGTCCCAACGCCTATGTCCTCTCTGGACCTAAAGGGTTTGGTATAATTGAGATAGCCATCCCCTGGGAGTATTTGCTCGGTAGAAATTTTAACATCGTTAAGTGTCATTCTACCATGTTCTACTTCGGTGAGAATAGGGAGAGGGAAATGCTCCACCTCTATGCCTTCCTGACTAGGGGAGAGAAGGGCCATTTTGAGGACAGGTCTTCCTTCATTCACTTCTTCGGTTTTACACAACACAAATAGCTGCTCAGCCTCCGTCCCTGCCGTGATATAGGTCTTTTGACCTTTGAGAGTATGGTTTACCAAGGTAGTCTCTATGGCCCTGGGATGATTTCCTCCTTCCTCACTTACACAAAGGGCCTTCAATTTGTCAGGGTCTGCCAGGCCGGGAAACATGGCTTCCAAAGCTGCCTGATAGCCAGATAAGAAAGCGAAGCTAAATTGCTGACTGCAAAAGCCCCCTATCAGCGCTTTCTCAAATGGACCCTTTCCACGGGTAAGCGTATTGAATGCTGAAAACCAGTCTCTGGCAGAAGAAAAATCTCTCAATTTCTGCTCTTGACTTAGCTTGACTAATGATGATATCATATTCTTGAAAACTAGTTAGGGTCTACTATTGGATATTAGACCGAACACTCTTAGTTTATGAAGAGTTTATAAGAATAAAAAGGACACTCATGGTAGATACAAAAACATTTCGCCAGGAAACCAGAAGCTGGCTTGAAGAGAACTGTCCTGAGAGCATGCGCGTGAACGTAGGCTTTGAGGACATTTTTATGGGCGGGAAAACCCCAGAATATAAGAGTGAAGACCAGAAAGTCTGGTTTGAAAAGATGAGAGACAAGGGCTGGACTGCTCCTCAATGGCCCAAAGAATATGGTGGTGGAGGCCTTAGCAAGGACGAGTACCGCATTCTCAGACAAGAAATGGCCAGAATAAATTGTCGTCCTCCTATGTGGAGCTTCGGACTGGCTATGCTGGGACCTGCCTTGCTGAAATTTGGCAATGACGAGCAAAAAGCCCAGTTTCTGACAGAAATTACCCAGGGAGATGTATGGTGGTGCCAGGGATATTCTGAGCCGGGCGCAGGAAGTGATTTGGCCAGTTTGCAAACAAGGGCAGAAGATAAGGGAGACCACTTTCTGGTAAATGGACAGAAGGTATGGACCTCTTATGCGGATAAAGCAGACATGATCTTCTGCCTGGTACGTACCAATCCTGATGTGCCCAAACAACATGGGATCAGCTTTCTCCTGATAGACATGAAAGCTGAAGGCGTAAGTACTGCTCCCATAAAATTGATCAGTGGAAAATCAGCCTTCTGTGAGACTTTCTTTGATAATGTAAAGGTACCCAAGGAAAATTTGGTAGGCGGACTGAACGCAGGCTGGACCATAGCCAAGTATCTACTGACTCACGAACGTTCTTCTATAGGCACCCTGCCACAACTCCCTAAATCTTTACTTGAAGTAGCCCTGGATGAGGTGGGACTGGAGAATGGAGAATTGGATGATATGGTGCTGAGAAATGGCATCGCTCAGTTCCTCATAGATGCTGCCGCATTCAACATGACACTGGAAAGAGGCGCAGATGAGGCGAAAGCTGGATCTCCTCCTGGAGCCAAGTCGTCTTTCTACAAATACTACGGTTCAGAGTTGAATAAGCGTAGGTTCGAGCTACTCCTATCTGCCCAAGGGTTCGATGGACTTAGCTGGGGAGATGAGTATAAGGAGGGGAAGCTTGCCAGAGACATGTGTAGAACCAAGGCCAACTCCATAGAAGGAGGTACGTCTGAAGTTCAGCTAAACATCATCTCCAAGCGAATCATAGGTTTGCCCTCGAAGTAAGTTGAAGTTTAAGCTAAAGATTAAGTTCAAGTGGCAGGAAAGAAGTATGATTATTTGGACAGGCTCATTTCATTCGCTGGAGACATCATCTTGTTGACTAGATCATTCCATCAGGATTTTGCCGGTAGTGTTTTGGCCAAACAAATTATTAGATCTGCCACTAGTGTAGCACTTAATTTTGGAGAAACTCAAGGTACCGTATCCACAAAGGATTACATCAGTAAAGCGAGCATTTGTTTAAAAGAATTGAAAGAGACAGAAGTCAATTTGAGAATTTTAGCCTATGTGAAGTTGGGCGGAAATCAGGTGAATGATTTGCTTAATGAGTGTATTGAATTATCGAAAATTTGTAGAACTATCATAAAGAATAAACAGGAGGAATTATGAAGAATAGGTTGATAACAGGAAATCGGACTAGTCCTTATACCACTGATAATTCTTAAACTTATTCTTACTCTTCTTCTTAAACTTATCAAACATGCCACTTATCATAAATGAAGAGCAGCAAATGCTCAAACAGTCTGCCAAAGACTATGTAAAAGATCGCTCTCCTGTAGAGTCTTTAAGAAAACTTAGAGATACCCGTGATGAAACGGGCTTTGAAAAGTCTGTATGGAAGGACATGACTGAGATGGGCTGGGCTTCCCTCACTATTCCCGAAGACCTGGGCGGATTGGCCTTTGGCTATGTAGGTCTGGGACAGATACTGGAAGAAACCGGCCGTATGCTGGTTGCCTCTCCCCTTATCTCATCAGCAGTTTTAGGGACCACGGCTATCCTGGAAGGTGGGAGCGACGAGCAAAAAGCCGCCCTCCTACCAGCCATTGCTGAAGGAAGCCACTTAATGGCTCTGGCCATAGAAGAGTCTAACGCGCATAGACCCTGGAAAGTAAGTACCACTGCTACAGCTTCTGGAGGAGGATATTCCCTGAGCGGCACGAAAAAGTTTGTGCTTGACGGACATGTAGCCAATACTTTCATCCTGTCTGCCAATACCGATAAAGGCTTATCGCTATTTCTGGTACCGGCTGATGCTTCTGGGGTAAGTGTGGAAAGACACATCATGATGGATAGCCGTAATGCCGCTACCATTACCCTTGAGAATGTTCAGGTATCAGGTGAAGGGCTATTGGGTGCTGAGGGAGGCGGAAAAGCCATATTGGAAAAGACCCTGGATATAGGAAGGATATGCCTGTCCGCAGAATTGCTGGGACTTACCCAGGAAGCCTTTGACAGAACCATGAACTACCTGAAAGAGCGTAAGCAGTTTGGGGTAAACATAGGAAGCTTTCAGGCCCTGCAGCACAGAGCGGCAGATATGTACTGCGAGATAGAGCTATGTATTTCTACCGTCCTGAAAGGCCTTCAGATGATAGATGAAGGTAAGGACATCAAAGAAATTGCCAGCCTTACCAAAGCGAAGGTAGGCCAGGTCGCCCAACTGGTGACCAATGAAGCCGTCCAGATGTTCGGAGGAATCGGGATGACAGATGATGAGGAAATAGGCTTCTTCATGAAGCGCGCCCGTGTGGCCCAGCAAACCCTGGGAGACGCCAACTACCATATGCATAGATTCGCCCAGTTGAAGGGCTTCTAATAGAGATGGCAAGAGATCGATAAAAGAATGAGCCATTCCTGATATTGGGGATGGCTCATTATTTTTGTGAAATAAGTAATTTGGAGCATTAAGTATCTTCAAACAAATATGACCTTCTACCAATCAAAATTACAGCACATAAAGAGTATCTGCTATTCCAATGATAAGCAGCTGGAGACGGTCATAGGGATTAAGAACTATATTGATAGCAATTACGATACTAAGGTGAATTTGGATTTTTTGTCTCACACACAGTTTGTGTCAAAGTATCATTTGCTGCGGCTGTTCAAGAAATATTACGGCCTTACCCCCAAGCAGTACCTGATCGACAAACGCATAGAGAAATCGAAAGAATATCTTAGCCAAGGAATGTCGGTAACCGAATGCTGTTTTGCCGTTGGATTTGAAAGCCTGAGTTCCTTCAGTACCTTGTTTAAATCCAGAATAGGGAAATCTCCTTCTGCTTACCAAAAAGAGCAACTTTCAAGAAGCATCTAAGTTGCTATTGTCTGACCTTTATGAAGAGGTGATAAATAGGAACGATTAAGGTGTATTGTATGACTCCCTAAGGGGTCATTTCCATAAATTGATGGAGCTGATAATAATGCGATCTCTTCTAGATCGAGAAGGATGAACCTTGAAGAGGTTCCATTATTTAGATTTCCATGTGTTAACAAATCAATGATCCAGAAGGGATCACACTCAAACACTACTGAT
>JBCBKZ010000315.1:0-6132 GCA_038520955.1 Bacteroidota bacterium
TCCCATTTCCCAATGTTTTTTCTGTGGAGGCGGAGGCCCCGAGACTGTAGTTGAAATCTACGCCCTTGAAGAAATAGACTACCAGGAAGAGAGAATCAAACTTAAGGGAACCCTAAGGGTAAATGGATATGATCCTATGGGTATGTTGTATGTGCTTGACAATGCCTCCCAGGTAGAGTTGAATTAGTCCTACACGTCCAGATTCATCTCCAATCCTGCCAGCATAGGTGCCTTCTTCATGTGGATGTCCTGCATATTTCTCAAGATCTGATCCAGGGTGTTAATCGCATCCAGGATGAAAGGACCCTTATTAAGCATCACACATTCTGCTCGCTGAGACATGGCGGCATCTGTGATTTCTGCCCTGGAAGGTAGTCCGGTCTTGGCCAGCCCCTCCAGTACCTGAGTAGCCCAAATAATGGGTACATGAGCTGCCTCACATATCCGTAAGATCTCTTCCTGCACTTCGGCCAACTGAACCCATCCACATTCCACCGCCAAATCTCCTCTGGCAATCATTACACCCAGCGGATAAGTCTGCATAGCCGTAATGAGAATGCTGGGCAGATTAGCGTATCCTTTTCGGGTTTCTATCTTGAGGACAATGCCAATCTTGTCTTTGACGCCTTGTTTGTCTAGAGCTTCCAATAAGTCTTCCACATCCCGAGGCTCATTCACAAAAGACATATTTACTATGTCTGCATGATGGGCCACAAAGTCCAGATCCAGCTTGTCCTTATCTGTAAGTCCGCTCAGATTGAGATTGGTTTCCGGTAAGTTGATGCCTTTATCTGCCTTGAGTTTACTCCCTTGAGGTTTAGTATGTGTGAGCTTGATAAGGAGTTCTTCTGAATGTACTTCCTCAATGAAACCTTCTATGGTCCCATCATCCAGCAAGATCTTCTCCCCAACCTTGGCAGAGGCGTATAATTCTGGAATAGCACAGGAAATGGAAGCTGGATGTAATTGTCCGTCTTCCATGCTGGCATTTCTACCTTCTTTCTCTTCCAGATGTAGCCTAAGCGAATCTCCTATTTTTAGGCTGAGGTATCCGGGAATGGAAGGTAGATCCCCTACGCGGGTTTCTGCTATCAAATCCTTTTCTCTGTAAAGACTCAGGAGACCCCCGCTTTCAAAGACGGTATTTTTATTGGCCTGCACCAAAAGCTTACCGTCCAATACTTTAAGAACCGTTAGTTTGCGCTTCTTCTGGCGGGCATCCTTGAATTTAATCTGGTCCCCAGGTAGAGCAGAATCGGGAAAAAATTCCAGAGGAATACTGACCCCTTCAACCTCCGCTAAGCCTATACTGAATACAGCGGGTTCACTCACTTCCCCTTTGGCATTTTTAGCAGGACGAATTTTTTTCACCCTTGGTCCCGGAGGAAGAGAACCTGTTCTTAGCTTAGGACCCGCCAGGTCCATGGCTATTTTCACATCTACCCCTAGTTCAGCCTCAGCCTTCTTGATATGTGCGACCATTTTCCCCCAATCTTCTGCTTCATCATGGGCGCAGTTGATACGGAGAATGCTAATATCAGCCGCTATTATGTCCCGGACCAGCTCATAATCTGTAGCTGCTTGAGAGGGGAGGGTTACCATGATGCGGGAGGCCCGCCCCTTTATTTCAGGCCCTAATAAATCCTCAGCATGTGTGGCCAGTATTTGGTGCCCTTTCTCAAAGTTCCCCTCAAAACCTGTTATGAGGCCCTCTGTTTCTTCTCCCAGTCTTAGGAGATTATTTCTGATAGCTGAAATGCTGGCAAGGACATGACTTTCCGCCCTGCCTAATCGTGAGATGCCCAACTTTCCCAGCTGTCTTTGCATCTGTCGGATATCCTGCTTTCTCACAGCCAAATAATAGAGGAAATTCTTCAGACTCTCCCGAAATTCAGGATGGATCTGCTGTTCATTTTTCTGGAACTTGTCTACGAGTAGTTGGCCTGTATGCTCTAATGAGCTAAGCTGTTGAATTAAAGAGGAAGGAGAGAGGGACATATCAACTGTATTTCAGTTTTTCAATATTAGTCTGAATAATAAGCTCCCAATTAGTTAAGTCCAGACACAGTAAGTTACCGAGATGCTCTCGAAAACCCTTGAATACACACCCGTTGTCCAGAGGAATAACTGTATGCTTCTTTTTAAAGGCCTCTTCAATGATGTGAAGGGGCTTGGGATTATGGCCATGGATGATTCTTTTCCCTTTCAACTTCTTCTTGTCTATGGGGAAGTCTCTGATGTTGAGAATAGAATACGTATCCGAATAAGGCTTATCTACATTGAAGTTCAGACCTGCGTGGACCAATATATAGTCATCTAACTGGTAGTAGTAAGGAAGTTGTTTGATGAAGCGGAGGACTTTTTTTCGCAGCTGGCCTTCATCATTCAAGAGATCCGTAGAATTCTGGTCTATTAGGAAACTGTACAGGCTATGGGCGTTTTGGTTAGCCATTAGGAGATTTTCCTCATGATTTCCCCGTAAAGGAAAAATCTGGTATCCCTTTTCCTGAAGTGTCAAAATATACTTAATTACCCCCAAACTATCAGGGCCTTTGTCGATGTAGTCTCCCAATAGGAAAAGCTGGTCTTCTTTACTTAGAGACACTTTTTGGATAAGGGCTTTGAAGCTGCGTTTACATCCGTGTATATCGGAGATTACCAGCCTTCTACCGTTTTCACAAGGGGGGACAAAGATTGTGCTCACGTATTTCCCTAAAAGTTAAAAGCTGAGTGAAAATAAAGAATTTCCCTAGTCAGACAAATCCGCTCACCCTATTTTTTTTCCTTTTCTACAAACAAAGATTGCAGCTCCTGAAAACTGATCTTGCTACCGCATAGTATGAGGACTACTCTCTTATTTTTTACTGCTTCTTCCTGAGCCAGACAGGCGGCCACAGTAAGCCCCGCAGCACCTTCCAATAGAAGCTGTTGATATTGTAACATCCAAATCAGGGACTCCCTTATGCTTTCCTCAGGGATGACTAGCCACTCATCCACTATGCTTTTACAATAGGCATAGGTAATGGCATCTTCTTCTATCCCACCAGCCGTTCCATGAGACAGGGTAGGTTTGGAGGGGAAGTCCACAATTTTGTTTGCCAGTACAGACTGATACATGATGTCTGAGTTGGCTGGCTGACAACCTATAATTTGGGTATTGGGAGAATGGGTCTTCATATGCGCCCCTATGCCGGATATAAGACCTCCTCCTCCTACGCTTATCAGTACTGCTTCTATGTCTTTTAGATCCTGAGTCAGCTCCACCCCAAGGGTTCCCTGACCGGCCATTACGTCCAGATCATTATAGGGCGACAAATACACCAGATCTTCCTGTTCTGCAGCAGCCTTAGCCGCTTCTTCCGCTTCCAGCCCATCAGTTCCTATCCTGACCAACTCTGCTGAGTAGGCAGCCAGCTTCTCCAGCTTGGAGTTGGGCGTATTGGCAGGGAGGTAAATGGTGGCATTCATCCCCAGCACCTGAGCCATGTGTGCTACAGCATGTCCGTGATTACCCGTGGAGGCAGTGATGACTCGCTTTTTATACCCTTCTTGTTTGAGTTTACTGAGTTTATAGGCAGCCCCCCTAATTTTGAATGAACCCGTAAGCTGAACATTCTCCAGTTTCAGCCAGACTTCTCCACCTGTTATTTGGCTAAGTTTAGGAGAATGAATAAGAGGCGTATGCCAGATGTGGGGCTTAATCAGTTGATAAGCTTTTTGGCTTTCTTTAGCCAGGGCAGAAAGGTTGACGGACATATTATTGCAGTAGTTTAGGGCAATAATACTGTCCATCCCATTTTAATCCTACTATTTGTCTGGTGGAATCCTCTATGAACTGAATAGGGACATAGAGAGGTCTATAAAAGAAAGTTTGCTCATTTATGGCCTCCAGAGGCATCCAGGGCCCATTCATGTCCTTCAGGTATAGCCTGTCCTGATCGCGCTTGACCATAAGCAGATAGTCGCTCATGACTTCATACTTACCCGTGTAGGTATGAGAGTCATCAGTCAGGAAATGACTTTCTTTTCTTTTGGCAGGACTGTTACCTATCCCTCCCAGCAGCATTTGACTTACCCCTTCGCCTATGAGCTTGACAGCGTCTGACTGTACATTGCTCAAAAGAATCACTGTATATTCATCTTCCGGATAATAGGCCATATAAGCACTATATCCCGGCCCTCTGCTATGCTTAGTATAAGAGAGTGTTTCAGTTTTAAAGTTGGGTTCCCATCCTAACTTTTCCAGGGGGATACGTTTCTCATAGAAGGAGGCAGAATATGTCCGGTTCCAGCTAAACAGATCTCCGGCGGTAGCATAAAACTCTGTAGTTCCAGGCATGAGAAAATGATTCCCAAAGGAAGAGAAACTGAGCTTTTGGTTGTTAAAGGCAGGGTCATATCCTGAAGCCAGTTTGTGATCCCGCTTTCTTGCTAAAAGGCTGCCTGACTGTTGAAGAGAATGCCTGGAGAATACGAGTTCTTCTAATAGGGAATTATAAGGCCTTCCTCCTATGGTTTCCAATATATGGGCTAGCAGCACATAATTAGAATGGCTCTGTTCGTTTTCAAAGCCTGGTTCAAAGAGTAAATCTTCCTCCTGTATCCATTTCCTAATGTCTCTTGGGGTAGTAATAGAGGAAACGGCATTTCTGCTTCCTTTCTGAAACCAGAAATCCGGAATGCCAGACTGATGAAAAACCAAGTGCCCTAATTGAATCTTTTCCCCAAAGGGGTGGATATCCGGGGAAAAAACAGAGATGGGAACTTCCAGAGAAAGTGCTCCCCGCATTTCCAGCTCATAGGCCAGGGAGGCTGTATAAAACTGGCTAAGGGCCAGCATGGGGAAACAGGTGTGTAGGCTATTTGGGATTTTCTTCTGCAGATCAGCATAGCCAAAGCTTTCCTGAAAGAAGATCTGATCTCCTTTGGCGATAAGAACTGTGCCTGAGAAGTCTCCTTCTTTTACAAAGTCCTGAATGTAGCTATAATAGGCCTTTGCGGCCAGGGGTTCAGATCTGCTAATTTGTTGTGCCTGCCCGTTACCAGAGAATATACTTAGCCCTAGCAGCGCTCCACAGACAGTGGCTTGCCATTTTTTCCTGTAGAGCAGGTACGTATTCTCAGGTAGAGGTATTTGCATATCTAAATAAAAAAAGCCTCGTCCGACAAGGACGAGGCTGATAAGTATTTTATCGGCAACCTGTTTATACAGCGACAGGTGTATGTTCCTTGTATCTTGGTACGGTAGCGTCCGGCTTGCTTAACAATTTAAGCATTTTCATGTGTTTTTTTAACGCTTCTCCGAAAGTTTTATTTTCATGATATTCTATCCCATGGTCATTAGCAACTTTAATAAGAATCTTAGTTAGTGCAGGATAGTGTACATGACAGACACCAGGCATGATGTGGTGGATCACATGTATGTTAATTCCCCCCATTAACCAGCTTCCAATTTTACTTTCTCTGGCAAAATCCGCCGTAGTCTCCATCACGTGTATGGCATAGTTGTTTTCAATATTTCCTTCATCATCTGGCATAGGATAATGAGTTCCCTCGTAGACGTGAGTTACCTGGAAAATCAGGGCGAATGTCAGACCAGGAAGGAATTGGATGAATATATACCCTAATAGAACAGCCCACCATGCTACATCCAGAAAGATCAAGGGGAGTACCACATGAAGACCAAAGTGAACGATTTTTGAAAGTACTAATATGACAAACTCCTTCTTGGAGTGGTTGATGTGCTTGTTGTTTCCGATGTGTGTTTCTCCAAAGAACCATTTGAAATCTTTCACTATAGTCCAGTGTACTGCAGCTAAGGAGTATAGAATAGGGGTGTAGATGTGCTGGAATCTGTGGATAGGTTTATATGGCTCGTCAGGCGTAAAACGGAATAGACCGTGTGTCTCCAGGGTAACGTCTGTACCATGTATGTTAACATACTGGTGGTGAGCATTGTGCATCATCCTGAATAAGTAGGAGTTAGCCCCGATAAAATTCATGGCATAAGACATTCTCTTATTCACCTTCATATTACTGGAGTAGGCGTTATGACACGCATCGTGACCAATATTGAAGGCAATGAAGATATTCACATATCCTAGTAGGGTAAATCCTCCCCAAAGTAGAAGG
>JBCBKZ010000315.1:6142-6435 GCA_038520955.1 Bacteroidota bacterium
AGGAGGTTATGACTAAGGGCGTTAGACATAATGAGTGCATACACACCGAGCCATGCAACTGCAGCAAAGATGGTCTTTATATGCATCTCACGGTTTCCATATTTCGAGATGTTATTCTCTTTGAAATAGGTCGCGATAGCTACTCTTAACGCCTTGGCAAATTTATCTTTTTCAGGTGTGCTCTTGAATTTTACCTTTCTGGAGCTTGTGGTCTGTCCTAGCATAATGGAAAGTATTTTCGGCCTTTATTTTGGGCAAAAATCAGACGTAAATAATGTTACAAATATTTCGTG
>JBCBKZ010000316.1:0-6423 GCA_038520955.1 Bacteroidota bacterium
ACAGAATGTTCGGTATACGTGTTATTGTTATGTACACCCTGTAGACTGTATGATTAGATTAGGGTTTAATCCCTTCTCTGACAGAAAAGCCCCTAATGTTGAATTAAGGCCGATAAGGAAAAAATATCTACTTTTTTTCAGGAAGGGATTAAACCCTAATCTAATCATACAGTCTACAGGGTGTACATAACAATAACACGTATACCGAACATTCTGTAGTAATTAACTATTAACATTCTGAAAAGTATGAAAACGATTAGGTCAATTATCGAAAGGTATTCCTATGCCCTTATGTTCCTGGCGCTTAGTAGCGTTCTCTTGTTGACATCCTGTGAAAACACAGAGGAAAGCCTCAGCTCAGAAATCCTACCATCAGACATTGAAAGTGCTCAGCTTCAAGCCTCTATCACTTCTGATTACGAAGAGGTGGACGAAATCATGGATGAAGCACTGGAACTGAATGATTCTTCTGCTGAAGCACGTGCAATGGAATCACTTAACGGATTACTGACAAAGTGTGCCGTTATTACCCACGACAAGCCCAACAAAACCATTACCGTCTTTTACGCAGGTGATTGCACTGGCCCGAACGGAAGAGTAAGAAAAGGAACCATTAAGATCACCTACACAGGACCTAAGTACCAGCCTAGCTCTGTGATTACGACTGAGCTTGTCGATTTCTCTGTGAATGAAGTACAACTGGAAGGTACCAGAACTGTAACCAATGTTTCCGAAAGCTTCAATGACTTCATCAGCCTTAATACTACCCTTACTGGAGGGAAGGTAACCTGGCCTGATGGAAGCAGTGCGACCAGAGAAAACTCCTATACCCGTACGTGGGTTAGAGGCAGTCGCCCTCTGAATGATGAGTATCAGATAGAAGGTTCTGGTGGAGGCGTAAACAGAGAAGGGGTAGCCTACTCCAGAACTATTCAGGAAACTCTGGTGACCAAGAGAAGATGTAGAGCAGTAGGTATTGGGGTGCCTGTATCAGGTACCGTAGAACTGACCCGAGGCGAAAATAATATTATGGTGGATTTCGGTGATGGAAATTGTGATAGAAAAGCTACCATCACCAAAGGCGAAGATTCTAAGGAAGTAGACTTATAGAATTGATCAACAATTGTGGTAGTCATTTTGATGCCGGGACCCAGTGGCAGGTTCCCGGCTTTCTTTTTGGGAAATTTTGAATTAGAAAACTATTATGTAAATTCGCAGGCAATCAGACAGTTACACACAAACTATCACAATGGCAATACAATCTAAATACCAGGCAGTACTAGAACTTGGTGAATCATTTGGAGTAAAAGACGGGTACGTAGAAGAGAAAGAAGGAAAGCTCCACATTGGAGGTACTGCAGCCACTCAGTTCGAGAAAGATAAAATGTGGGATAAGATCAAAGAGATCGGTGGAGAAGTTCCTGCTGATCTGGTGGCTGACATCAAAGTAGCCAATACTGACTATTACCACAAGCACACGGTAGTATCTGGAGATACTTTAGGAAAAATAGCTAAAGAATATTACGGTAAGGCTGGAGAATACATGAAGATTTTCAATGCCAATACCAACATTTTAAAGGACCCAAATCTGATCCATCCGGGTCAGG
Source organism: Bacteroidota bacterium (assembly GCA_038520955.1). GTDB lineage: Bacteria > Bacteroidota > Bacteroidia > J057 > J057 > JBCBKZ01. The sequence goes on from JBCBKZ010000316.1 coordinate 1,608, forward strand.
AATTGGTGATCCCTAATCCCTAGCAATTGATTATTCGTACTTTGAGGAAAACCGGGCTATGCTCGGTTTTTTTATGCACTAGCCTATTCTGCCTTCTTCCAGATCATCTTACTTTGGGTTTCCTTACCTCCGCTTAGCTGTACCCAGTATAATCCTTCAGCCAAACCATTCAAGGAAATCCCCTCTTTAAATATCCAGGCCTCTTTGGTGTAAGTTCTTCTATGGACCTCTTGCCCCAGTTGATTTCTGAGACTGAGAGTAAGGTCTCCTTCCCACTCTCCTTCCAATAAGACTTTTACCTGATCTGAAGCAGGATTTGGGAAGACTGTTAAGGAAGAATGGTTAAATTCTTGAGAAAGGCCCTGATTAGCGTAAGCAGGTTGGAGAATTAGGGCTTTCTCATAATCATTGGGAGAAAGTAATTCTATGGCTGAGAGTATAGGCCTCCCACTTAAGGGAAGTAAAGCCAGATTCAACTCATCATCCGTTACAGAAATAGCATACTGTTTGACCATGGCCGTACTGGTACCCTTTTCTTTAGCTATGTCTATAGCTGGATCTATAATTTCCCCTTCCAAACTTACCAGCATTTCACGTTGGCCCGCTTGTGTATTAAAGGGATTAGGTTCCGCAAAATGAAGGTAAAGCTCATACTGCCCATTCACTACCGGTATATCATAACTTAGGGCTTCCTCAGGATTTCCTTGCCTACCGCTTTTATACAGTTCATCATAATTTGTATCCGTGATATCCTGCTGCTGTAAAGAATAGTATGCCGTAGAAGGACCGTAGAACGCATCACGAGAGAATATGTATCCTCCAAAGGCTTTATCATTCTCTCCCCCTACATTGATACGAACTGACTGCTGTAAATTTTGAAGTTGTAGCCCACCATTTCCATTATTCTTTACCAATTCGATGGCACTAATGGTAGCCACGTTCTTAGAGGCATACAAGCGGAAGTTAAACACGCCATCCTCTACAAGTATGCCCTTGAAGGATCTTATGACTGCCTTATTCTTTCCTGCCTCAGCGAAAATATCATATCCTTCGAATAAGACTTGCCCCTCTACATCTGCATTGATAATTCTTCTATCCGCTTCAGTCCAGAAGGTCTCTACAAAATGTAGATACATATCATATTCCCCGTCTTCCACGGGTATCTGGTAGCTAATCTCCTTCCCTATTCTCTCTGACTGGTAAAGCTGCATATCTGCTGTACCTGAGATGGTAGCGCTATTGATAAAGGCTGAAGAGGCAGCATCATGGAAAGCGTCAGGAGAGAAAGTGGACCCGCTTGAATGCGTATAGTCTTCTCCTCCTGCATTAATTCTAATGGCATAAGCTACACTATCTGAGGGGTCTGGAGGGGAAATAGCCTCAAGCGCTATCTTAAATAACTGACGATATACGGTTCCTTCGTGAGACGCCTCTACGATGAATTGCTCCTCGCCTATTTGACCCGCTAAAGGGATAAAGGATATATCGCCCGTTTTCTCTTCAATCAGAATATTGGTGAGTAAACTGATTTCAGGAATCAGTTTATAGGTAGTGGGTAGAGATTCCTTCGGGATCACTTTTACTTGCTGAATCTGGGAAGAGTTAGCTGGTAAGGTGATACTTGTCCTGTTTAGCCTGAATATGGGCGCAGTAAAGGTAGAAGGATTTAGACTGCCGGCTTCCAATATCTCTATTCCCGCCAGCATGGCCTGGTTTCTTAAGCCCGTAAGGCTTAGTTCCAGCCAATCATCCAGGTTTACTACCCCCAGAATATCCTGTGAGTAGGCAGCTTGTTTCTTCTGATAAGCTAATACATCCAGATTTTCCGGTTGGGTACTTTTATTCTCTACTTTTACCCTAAATATCCTTTCTCCTGGAAAGTCATAAGTCCACTCCAGCCAGTATAATCTCACGTCAAATGTTCCTTTCCCTACAGGAATTCGGTAAGATATATTATCTCCCTCCCTAAATGTTTGGTATAAGAGTGCAGGAAGCTCATCCTCCACCTGCCCATTCACAAAAGCAGTACTATTCTCACCACCATGGTATCTATCAGCCTGAAAAAGGCCCCTTCCGGTGTTTAGCTCCAGCCCACCAGCATTCATTCTGAAGGGTAGACTCACTACTTCTGGGAAGACACTATCATCATCATTTCTGTAAATCTCTATTCCGCTGATCTGGGCATTGTCCTGTATTCCCTTTAGGTAGACGGATAAAAAACCGTCTGATACGGACACTTCTCTCACTATAATCTCAAAAGCATTGTCTATTCCTAGCTGGCTGTAAAGGTCAAAATTCTCAAGAATCAATCCTTTATTCTCCACACCCGCCTCCATGATCCTTAGCCCTTCTTCCCGGAAGAAGATTTCTGCAAACCTCAGCACTACCTTATATACACCATTCTCTACCGGGATCTCATAGCTGATTTCAGGACCAGCACGTTCTGTTTGGTAGATGTAGTCTATGTCCGTTCCGTTGATGGGCCTGTTTACGCCAAATGTCCAGGTCCCTTCATTGAAGTAGGTATCTTCCATGTAATAGGTATCATCTTCTAATACATAGGAGGTACCGCCTGCATTCATTCTGAAAGGAATGCTCACTGGAGGGAGGGGCTCCACTACCACCGCTGAACTGATCTTGACGCTAAGAGTTTTCTGATATGTATTGTTCTCAGTCTGCCCATCATCTGCGGTAATGGTAAAAATCTGTTTTCCAGTCAGGTTCTGTATAGGTGTGAGGGCGAACTGGCCCGTGCTTTTGTTAAAGTCAATGTTAGCAAAATTGACTGAGGCAGGGCTAAGGCTGTATCTCACTACCTGTCCCTCTTCCAAGGTAGGGACGGGAGCGGGAATGACCTCCACTACCTGAGGCTGTGTTTCATCATTCTCAAGCACTAGTTCATCAGTAGAAAGGCTAAAGACCGGCGGAGTATTTTCAGGGATCTCCTCACTTATCAGCAAGACCTGAATAGCAGAAATCTTGGCGTTATCTAGTTGAGCAGAAAAATCTATGGAAAGGGTATCATCCTGAACGATGATATTAGAGAACGTCTTGACTAAAGCTCTGTCTCTACTAGTCTCTGCCAGGATATCAAAGTTCTTCAATAAGGCCAGCCCATTTTCTATGCTTACATCAAATATGCGCTGGCCTGATTCGAAAAAAAAGATTTCCGCAAAATGGAGTTTCACCTCATACACCCCATCCGGAACAGGAAACCTATAACTGAAATTCTCCCCCACCCTTTCCGAATAGTAAAGGGCATCAGAGGTAGAACCTGAGATTTCCCTGGCATCTTCAAAATTAGATGAGCTTCCAAACACCCATTTGGGCTGATCTTCATAAAACAGTTTGGCGTCAGGAGTCAGGAAATCATCTCCCCCTGAGTTTACCCTGATGGGCAGTGAACCAGTCTCCAAGGTATCCTTCTTTTCTTCTTCCGAAATGGTCAATCGGAATTCTCTGGAAGCAGTATTATTCACTTCCTGTCCGTCATCAGCTGTAATGGTAAACACCTGTGAACCGAATGCTCCTTCCTGGGAGGTGAAGCGTACATCTCCTGTATTGGGGTTGAAGAATACATTAGCGAAGGTAATGGTAGGAGGAGTGAGCGTGTAGGTTACTGTCTGGTCTTGCTCCTGCACAGGAACCGGATCAGGACTTACTATGACTGATAGGGTATCCGTATAGTCTTGCTCTGCTTCTAAGTCTCCACTCACCGTAAAAGTAGGAGGAGTATTCTGAGGAGCTGCATTCCCTTCAAACTCTATGGCGCCTATATCTGGCGCATTCCCACTATAGGCCTGCCCTTGGATTTTGAAGCCGGCATCTATGGCTGGGCTATTTTCGGAAAGGGTAAAATAAGGCTTGGGCTTAGCTCCACTTTGGGTTACCTGGGGATTTACATCCAGGTTATTGGCACGCTTGAAGTTCTTGGGAGAATATGGATCATATCCGCTAGGTCTTCCGTCTCCTACCGAGAATCCTCCTTTCAGGATCTTCTCTCCAGTAAAGTTGTGGAAGATATTATTCTCCACATGTATATCAGATAGTTCTGTGTACCAATCATAGTCAATGTTCAACTCTGCCAGACAGTCCGATATTGGCTGTCCCCAACTTTTCTCTTCATTGATTCTGTACACCAGGTTATTCCGAACGTAGATGTTTTCAGCTTTGCCACCCTGAAACCAGAATAGCGCCATACTCTCATCTGATACTTCTACTGTATTATGCTCAAAACGCAGGTCATTAATTCCCTGACGCAACATCAGAATGGCTTTGGGATAGCCCTCAGCAAAGTCGTAGAAGAAGTTGTGGTGTATATGCCAGTCATACAGCTGCTTTTCTGCCGTTTCCCAGTTGGCTATGAAGAGGGAACTTGAGTTTCCATCCACCACATTGTTAAAGACCTCCACTCTGTTATTAGTGATTTCCAGTGGGTAGCCATTAACATCACTTATGTTGAAGAAGTTGTCATAAACCCGTACACTATGATCCCGATTGAGATCCTTGGGATCTGCGTGGGTGGGGTCTACCAGGCTCATCACATTATTCACCTCATTACGGTAAATCTCACAATTGTAGGAGGACACATTGTGGTACTCTATACAGAAGTTGGGAGCAAGACCATTCTCCCACAGTCCAAAATGGTGAACCTTGATTTTGGAGTCGTGCAGTTTAACGTCTATCAGGTCAGTCTCATACCATGGGCCTATAGCTACTACTCCATACCCACCCCCCTAATCTCCATACCATTGTTCTATCTCTTCTATTTCTAGTATGTATATAACTGCACCAGTCAGTCCACCTATGTTCAATC
>JBCBKZ010000317.1:0-6402 GCA_038520955.1 Bacteroidota bacterium
AAAAACCCCACGATAAGACCAGAAGGAAAAGTAGAGATCATTAAAGGACTCCTTGCTTACCTGAGTCAAGAACCCACCCTTATAGATAGAATCAGTACACTTTCAGGCATTCTTACTGAAACGCATCCTGAAGAATCAGGTCCACTGGAAATCAGAGGGGATATATATGCCATCAACGGTGATATGGACTCCTCCCACTATTTCTACAAAGCTTCATTAGATCTTAAGCCGGCGAGACCGGATTTATGGTTAAAGGTGATGTACAGTTCCTTTCAGAATGAGAATTACCTGCAATTATACAAGGACTCTGAAGATGCCCTCTCCTACTACCCCAATAATGAAGAATTCCTACTGTATTATGGGATAGCCAGTCTGGAGAAAGCCTCATTTGAAGAAGCTGAATATGCGCTGAAAAAGGTGGTAAAACTCAATACCTCTACTGATCAGATTAAAGGAAGGGCTTATCAGGAGCTAAGCCGTGTGTACAGCATGCAAGGGAATTTTACTAAATCTCAGGAGGTACTGGATGCCGCCATGGAGATCAATGCAGAAGACCCTTATACCCTCAATGCCTATGCCTATGCACTCGCAGAGCAAGGTAAAGACCTCAATAAAGCAAACTCTCTCATTAAGAAAGCCATGGGCATGTTTCCAGAAGCCTCCACATTCCAGCACACTCAGGCGTGGATCCTATTCCAACAGTCTAACTTCAAGAAGGCCCTTGAGTGGATAGAAAAGGCCACCAGTAAGGGCGGAAGCGGGATTATGTACGAACACTATGGCGATATTCTCCATGCATTAGGAAAGTCGGATGAAGCTGTAGAGAAGTGGACCCTCTCCATTCAGAAGGGTAGGAAATTCGATATTGACAGGAAAATGATTAAGTAATAGGGGATTAAACACACATTTTCGACCAGCTTCCATTTAAAAGCCCACTTTTTTGCATAGATTTTGCGTTTCAATTCTAAACACCAATCCTTCTCTATGAAATGGAATCTTGTCTGGGTAATTCTGCTGGGTAGCTTATTAGTAGTTTCCTGTAAATCCCGTAAAAAAACCACCGAAGGGGTAAAGGCTGATGAAACCGCCTTCCAACAAACCCTTAATGAAACGCTGGACCAACAATTGGAATTTGAAACCATGAGCTTGGTAGGGAAAGCAAATATAAGGTTACCTGAATCCGGCCTGAAGGTGAATGCCAATTACCGCATAAACATGATTTCTGACAGCCTCATTTGGATGCGCGTTTCCGTCATCCTGGGCGTAGAAGTACTAAGGGTGTTGATTACTCCGGATTCTGCCTATTTTATGGATAAGACACAGAAGATAGTAACCATCAGTGACCTCTCCCCTATTTCAGGCTATATAGGCTTTGATGCATCCATCAAAATGCTACAGGATGTACTGGTAGGAAATCTGGTCTTGCTGGCAGAAAAGGACGAACTGAGTCCAGCTTCCAAAGGAGATAACTTTGTCTATGAGAGTACTGTGGCAGGAAATGAGCTTGCCTATCAAATAGACCCTAGACAAGCGAAATTAGTCTCCCTTGAAGCCCAAAACAGCCTAAAAGACTTACATTCTCAAATATATTATAACGATTTCACTAATTTATTAGGGACCAGAGCACCGGAGGGTGGACAGATAAAGGTGATAAGCCCTTCTGATGCGACCATCTCATTTGCACATAGTAGAATGGAAATAAACCCTGACCAATTTTCGACTAAATTTAGAATTCCATCTTCTTATACGAAGGTCTATAAATGATATGAAACAAGTTAGCACCTTAGTCGTCGCTTGCTTATTTACTTTTGCCCTTTACAGTCAACCAGAAAAGGAGTCTACCCAGGAACAACTGAAGGAACAGATCTCCCTTACCGACCAGTTATTGCGTGAAACGGAAGGTCAAACCCAAAAGACTGAGTTTGAACTAAACATCCTCTCTAAACAAATCCGTCTGAGGAGAGCCCTCCTCTCTGAGCTAAATGGAGAAATAGCCCAGAACTCCAAAGAAATCACCGAACTGAATGATATCATCCTGGAGATGGAGAGTGATATAGACACCATCATCCTGAACTATGGGAAGACCGTTCAGCTTACCTATAAATCCATGGACAGTGATAACTTCTGGTTATCCGTCCTCAGTGCCAGCAGCCTCTCGGAGGCTTACTACAGAGCCTTGTATTTTCAGCAATTCAGCCAATTTAGAAAAGAGCAACTCAGCCTTATCAGAGCTTCCCAACAGTTCCTTTCAGACCGAAAAATAGAGTTACAGGAAAGCATTCAACGCTCCAAAAGCCTGCTAGTGGGCAAGAGACAGGAAATGGCCCGCCTGGAAGAGTCTGAGAAAAAACAGCAGTCTGTTTATGATATGCTGAAAAAGGAGGAAAATAACTTTAAGGAGATCCTGGCGGACCAGCGTAAATCTCTGAAGAAGATGATTGGAGTAGCTGAAGCCTCCTCCCAAGGTCTGGCTGTCATTAAAGATAAAGACTATGCTGCCTCTTTCTATCGTAACAAAGGTTTCCACTCTTGGCCTGTCCCATCCAACAAAGGCATCATTGTAGGTAAGTTTGGAGAGACAGAAGACTCTTATGGCAACAGAATCACCAATGATGGTGTCTACATACGTACCCCTAAAGGCCAGGAGGTAAGGTGTATCTACGAAGGTAGGGTCACTGCCGTCCAGAAGATTCCCCTTTCAGGCTATGCCGTCATTGTAGAGCATGGAGACTATCGCTCCGTATACGCCAACCTGGACATCAGCTACGTCAACAAAGGAGACGAAGTAGGCGTCAGTGAACGAATAGGCACAGTCAGAACTGACAGACGTTCAGGAGAAACCATCCTCAATTTCCTCATCTACAAACTACCTGATTCCTTTGAAGATCCAGAAAAGTGGATAGTAGAAACGGGGAAATAGAAGGAGACTTAATTTTGAATGAATGAGTTTTGAATGAGTTTTGAATGAGAGAATGAATGAATTTTGAATGAGAGAATGTCTGAATGAAGGAGTTTTGAATGAGAGAATGGTTGAATGAAGGAGTTTTGAATAAGGGAATGTTGAATTTCTACCACAGGTTAGACGAGCCAAATCTTTACCCCCATCCTCCACTGCCTTTCACAAGTCTTCCAATATCCCCTACTACCTCTCTGAGATTTCCATATCTACCAACTTCCTGATACATTTGCAGCCTTCCCTGAGGACACAATAGGGAGAAAGAAACGAGATTTATCTAACACAACTTGCTCGTGACAGCTGAAAAAAAGGTCAAAATCAGACATTTTCTGATCCTACTTATGCTAAGTGCTATATGGGGTACTTCCTTTATCCTCATTAAGAAAGGATTAGTAGCATTTAGCCCAGTGCAGGTAGCTAGTTTACGAGTAGCCATAGCGGGGGTAGGCTTTATCCCTCTCATACTCACCTACCTGAAAAGCCTAAAAAAAGAAGATCTCCCAAAGTTCTTCCTGGTAGGATTAACAGGTAACCTGATTCCAGTATTCTTCTTTGCACTAGCACAGACACAAGTTTCCAGCAGTGTGACAGGTATCGTCAATTCCGTAGCTCCTATTTTCACCATGCTGATAGGCTTTTTCTTCTTCCAGATTATCGTCACCAGATCTCAAATCCTGGGAATCACCATAGGATTTTTAGGTGTTATGTTACTCATCTTGTTAGGTGAAGAAAAGCAAACAGATTCCAATATGTGGTATGCGGGCTTTATCGTTCTGGCGACCATCTCCTATGCTTTCAACATGAATTATGTGAAGAAGCACTTCCAGCATGAGAATAGCATTAAACTGACCGCAGTTTCCTTCTTTCTCTGTACCATTCCTCTAATAGGCTACATTCTTTTCAGTGAAATTCCTGCCATCGTACAGACAGAGGAGGGCCTCCTAGCCTTTGGGTATCTGACCATTTTATCTTTTGTGAGTACCATGCTGGCTCTTACCATTTTCTATAAATTGATCCAGGAAACCGGTGCTGTATTTGGCTCTGCTGTAGCTTACCTCATGCCCATAGTAGCCATGATGTGGGGTTTTGTTGATGGAGAATACCTCGGCATATTCCACTTTGTGAGCCTCTTACTGATACTGGTTGGAGTGTATCTGATTAGGAAAGCGTAAGGAGAGGGAGTGAAAGAATTTTGAATGATTGAATGGTTGAGTTTTGAATGGATGAATTTGGAATGATTGAGTTTTGAATGAGTGAATTAATGAGTTTTGGGTGAGGAAATGTTGAATGAAGAAATGCTGATTTCGGATAATTAGCAGGAAAAGGGTTTTTTCTATCTGTAAATCGGAATCTTTCGATTCTAAATTTCGGCTCCATAGGAGCCAAACCTCACTAACTAACATGCCCGTCAGGGCACCATCAATAAGGGCGCTGTAGGTGCCCAACCGCCCCCACAAAAAACGTGTTCCCCTGAGAAAATCTAAGTATCTAAAGGATAGGAGTCCTGAATGGCATTTTCAGGTCACTCGGATAAAGAATCTCCCACTTGGTCGATAAAGTTTTGAGTTTGGAGAGAGAATCTTCTAATTCAAATTGCCTGAATCCATCAAAGACCATCCAACATGATTAAGAACTTTTTTACCATCTCTCTACGGAATATCACCCGTCAGCCGGGTTATGCTATCCTGAACATAATGGGGCTTACCTTAGGGATAGCTTGTACGCTATTCATTCTTCTTTATGTCACGGAAGAAACGCGCTTTGACAAACATCATGTAAAGGGAGATAGAATATACCGTATAGGGTCTGATATTACGGAGCCTGATGATAACTTCAGATGGTCTTCCACTCAGCTCCCTCTCGCCCCTCAACTCAAAAAGGATTTCCCCGAAGTAGAGGAGTATGTTCGGTTCGTGAATAACTCGGACGTCAGACTGGAAAAGGGCGATGAGTTTTTCATCGTAGAGAAAGGTTTCATTGTTGACTCTACCGTTTTTGATGTGTTCACATTCGAGATGGTTTATGGAGAACCTGGCGGACTGGATGAACCTAACACCATGATGCTGTCTGAGTCATCTGCCAAAATCATTTTTGGAGAGGAAGATCCGGTAGGCAAAGGACTTATAGCTCCCTCAGGAAATGAGTACAAAGTTACAGGGGTATATAAAGATTGGCCTTCTCACTCTCATATTATCCCCGAGGTCATGTTTTCTTCAACTACTGTAGAGGAATGGCGTAATCCAGGACCACGCTCATGGGGAGGTTTCTGGCTATATTCTTACGTACTACTTCAAGAGAATACAGATGCAAAAGCCTTTGAAGAAAAACTACAAACCATCATAGACCAGCATGTAGCGCCTATTTTCGATCAGTTTGAAGTTAAGGTGAAGTATGAAGCGCTAAATGTACAGGACATACATTTGTATTCCACTTTTGAGGGCGAGCCAGAGCCAGTGGGGAACATCGCTTTCCTCTATATTTTCGGAGCTATTGCTCTCTTCATGATGCTCATAGCCTGCATCAACTATATGAACCTCAGTACCTCACAGGCAACCAAACGTGCCATGGAAGTAGGAGTAAGAAAGGTACTGGGATCTGAAAGATGGCAACTGGTGCTACAGTTTCTGACAGAATCCATTCTCTTTACTTTGGTATCCCTCACCCTTTCTTATATACTGGTTCTTTTACTACTTCCAGTCTTCAATGCCAGCTTTGGAGTAACCTTATCTAGGGATCTACTTTGGACCCCTCAAGTAATTTTAGGTGCGCTGGGCATCATTCTGGTTACCGGTATACTGGGAGGAAGCTATCCTGCCCTTTACCTATCTGGTTTTAGGCCTGTAAAAGTCTTGAAAGGGAGTCTTTCAAAAGGAGCCGGAAACCCCAAACTTCGAATCTCTCTGGTGACCCTACAGTTTGCCATTACGATCTTCATGATCATAGGTACAGGCATCATTTATGATCAAATGAGTTACCTGAGAGATAAACACCTGGGATTTGATAAGGACCAAATCATGCACTTTGAAATCCCAGGCGAGGAGGACCAGGAGAAATTTCCCGTCTTAAGAGATAAGTTGATAAGAGATATCCGAATAGAATCCGTCTCTTCTGCCAGTTCAACCCCAGGAGGTGGATATGGAAAAAACCTCATGAGCGTGGAAGACAGTCAGGGAGTCATGGATGAGTATGGAATAGATATGTATTTCGTGGACTATGAGTATTTCCCTTCTATGGGGATTGAGTTTGTGAAAGGACGAAACTTTGATCTCTCATTTAGTACAGACTCTACCCAGGCAGTGATTGTGAATGAGGCCATGGTGAAACGTATGGGCTGGACTGACCCTATAGGGAAAAAGTTTAGTAGACCTGATCCGGAGAATCCTATGGTAAGGCGTGTTATTGGTGTGGTCAGGGACTTCCATCAGCAATCTCTTTATGAACAAATA
>JBCBKZ010000318.1:0-6395 GCA_038520955.1 Bacteroidota bacterium
AAACGCATCGTGTGAATATGGTAAAAACAGAAAATCAATATTACGAATTAATTTCTAAACGGAATTATCTCTCCATCTTCATAATCTGTTTGATTATTACGGGCCTCTTTGCCTGTAAGCGTCCGCCTAAGGGAGCCCTAAGTCCAGAAGCAAGAACCATGCTGGATTCCCTGGCATTTGAACATCCTTTTAACGAAGGTTCATATATGAAGTTGGCAGATGAGATGAAGATTTTGCTGGATGAGGCACTGGCAAAATCCTCTAATAGGGCCGTCATGAACCATCTTTCTACTTTTGAACTTGAGAATGAGCTGGCGCTAAGACACTTGAAGCATGAGATTGATGTCTGGCTTACGCATATGACTGATGAGGAACGAATAGCCTTCTATTACAGATTGAGAAGCGAACCCTTCACCAAGCCTCTGAATGACCTTACGGCAGGATTTAGAAGAAGAATGCGACAAGAACCGGGGAACCTCCAGCAATTTGAAGAGTTGTACTCCTGTCTGTACTGGCGTAAATGATCACTAGGAAATGAGTTGACTGCCAAACTGTATGCTGTGTAGCTGCTTATACACACCATTAATAGCCAACAGGCTATTGTGATCTCCCCTTTCCACGATCTTTCCGGCGTCCACCACAAAGATCTCATCTGCCTCTACAATGGTAGAAAGCCTATGTGCCACTACAATAGAGGTTCTATTGGCCATGAGTTTATCCAGGGCTTCCTGCACCAGCTTTTCAGAAGCTGTATCCAGGTTAGAGGTAGCTTCATCCAGAATCAGGATGGGAGGATTCCGCAGAACTGCTCTGGCAATAGAGATCCGCTGACGTTGGCCACCTGACAGTCGGGTACCCCTTTCTCCGATGATGGTATCATACTGGTCAGGCAGCTGCATGATGAACTCATGGGCGTTAGCTATTTTGGCAGCTTCTATCACCTCATTTCTATCCGGGTTGGGGATTCCATAGGCGATGTTACTGAGTACTGTGTCGTGAAAGAGGATACCTTCTTGAGAAACGATGCCTATCAGCTTTCTCAGTTCAAAGAGTTCCCACTCCCTGATGTCTGTTCCATCTAGGGTGATTTTTCCTTTTTGAGGATCATAGAAGCGTGGGATGAGGTCCAGTATGGTAGACTTCCCACTTCCGGAAGCCCCCACCAGAGCCACCATTTTCCCTTTGGGGATTTCCAAACTGACATCCCTGAGGACATCTTCTTCCCCATAAGAGAAAGTCACTCCCTCAAAGCGTAGGTCATTTGTAAAGACTCTTTCTTTTCCGCCTATGGCCTGTTCTTCAATTTCAGGAACCGTAGCTAGCAATTCTTCAATTCTCTCAAAAGCGGCTATCCCTTTCTGAACTTTGGAGATCCCATTAGAAATGATCTTGATGGGAGACATTACCTGAGAGAATACAGCTATGAAGGTGATAAATTCTTTAGCCTTAAGGTCAGTTTCCTGAGAAAGAATGAGCGAACCACTATAAAGGATGATCACACAAATAACCGTAATGCTCAATACTTCTGAAATAGGGGAAGCTAACTCGGATTCTCTTCTGATCTGAACCTGTATATCCGTGTACTCCTGGTTCTGAGCTTCATATTTTTTACGTTCGAATGACTCTTTCTGGAAAGACTTTACGATCCTGATTCCACCCAGAAATTCATCCAAAACGGATACAAGGTTCCCTAGTAACTCCTGTCCAATTCTCCCTTTTCGTTTAAGAGACTTACGGATGTAGTTGATGAAAATACCCGTTACTGGGAGTATGATGAGGGTAAAGAGCGTGAGTTTCCATGAGATCCCGAATAGCACCAGAATAAAGGCGATCATGGTAAGCGGCTCCTTCAGAAAATTTTGGACAGTGCCTATGACTGCTTCCTGAATGACTTGCACATCAGACACTAGTACACTGATGATATCCCCCTTTTTTCTCTTGGTGAAGAAAGCAAGGCTTAGCATGCTGGTATGTGCGTATAGCTTATTTCTCAGATTCATGAGTATGCCCTGCTCAAAGGGGCTAATGAAGTATGAGACGGCGTACCTGGCTGCATTCTTGATAAGGATAATGCCAAACAGGGCTATGCAGAACCATTTGAGAATTTCCTGTTTTCCATAAGTATTTACAGAGGTAGACAGTCGGTAGTACATATGCTCCTTAAAGGAGTCGCTGTCCATCCAGTTGAGCTCAGTTTGGGGAGGATTGATGGCTTGTTCCTCAAAGAGGATTTGCAGGAAGGGATTGATAGCCACAAGTGAGGCAGCACTGAAAATGGTGTATATCAGCGCAAAGAACATGGCAAGGCCTGCCATCCAGTACCAGGGCTGTCCGTAGGAAAGTATTCTGAAGTATTTCTTCATGGGCCGTAAACCTACAAAAATCTGCCAGAATCAGCATTGATAAGGTGTGTAGATCGATTAAGCGTGGAGAATATTTTCAGTTTAGAAGGGGAGAAGTCGTTCTCTACAAGAATTTTTTTACCTTATGAGTAAGATTCTACACAGGCCCAAATATGCTGTCTAATATCCAGAATCAGCTTAAGCAGATTCTAGCCAAAGATACCAAGGAAGCCATCCGGCTTCTCAGAGCTCAACTTTCAGAGGAGTCCAACAGATGGAATGAATTGATCCTGCTGGAGAGGAGGTATCAGGATGCCAGCCTTGACAGATTAAGAGGGATTATAGAAGATGAGGAACTGCAGATCAGGTTTAACCAAATCACTTTCGGGCTGCTGGAACTGGTGGATATGCTGGGGGCAGAAGACCTGAAGGCGCCCAAAAGCCTTTCCAATAACAAGGGGAGTGGACACATTCTCTATCAGATTCCGGGAGTCATGCAGCTAATGGAGGAGGCAAGCTGTAAGATCAGGATATCCTTTGACAAAGAAACCTTAACAGAAGGCCTTGAATCGGAAGAAGGGGTGCATATACAGTCCATACGTGTAGCAGAAGTCATGCAGGTGCATCTGATAGATCCGGGTGAGGCCCCCGCATTTCAGATCAGGACCTTTTCTGAAGCTGAACAGTGGATAGACGAAGGTGCCTTTACAGAATGGGTATTTTATGTAAAACCCATGAAGGAGGGGACTCACAATTTACTGCTGAAGGTAGCAGTCATAGAGCTGGTGAGGGGGAAAGAGCGGAAGCGAGAGATAGTCTTGGAAGAAAGTATTCAGGTAATGGCAAGCATAGATAATGCTGTCATAGTGGAAGAAGGATGGAGTAGGGGAGAAAGCCTGAATGTATATGGAAATTGGCAGTACCCATCCTCTCCCACCCAAACAGGTAAGGTTCATCTGGACATGATGCTTGAGCATGCTAAGAAAGGAGAGGACCTACCTGCAGATGCGGGTAGTGAACCTTCGGAATATGAACAGCTCAATCCTCCTGAAAACTGGATTCCTGAACCAGAGCCTCAAGACAGAAAACCAAAGAAGCCTGAACCAAGGAAAAGAAGACTTGTAAGCTCAAGATTGGTTTACCCCTTCGTGGCAGTATTGGCCTTATTAATCGCCGGGAACTGGTTGTTTCAAGAGAATAAGAAGCATGCGGATTTAAAAGATCCTGAGGGTAACCCCACTGTGTTGCCCCCTCCGCCACCTGATAGTGCATATATTGAAGCAAAAGCAGCCCTAGATTCCATAAAGAAGGAGATAGAAAATGGCGACTCTATTGATAGGAAATTGCTTGATTCCCTCTTGAATCCTGATACAGTTATTCAGAAGGAGAACGGAACTCCCGAATAGGAGTTAGCTCTCCCACTACGTAAAAAGCCGAGACACTTTCATGTCTCGGCTCTCTTTATGACAAAATACGCGATTACTAATTTGTTACATGAGTCTCCATCCTACACTCACCTGAACTACTCTGTTTCCTACGTCTACTAGTGGGATGTCTGCTACGTTGGTCAGTCCATGGTAGTAGTTAGCTCCCAGAACCAATCCGAAGTCGAACTCATAATCTGCTCCTACCTGTACCCCAAAGTCAGTTGAGTTATACATATTCACTACATCACTGAGTACATCTGTCTGAGTATTGAAATCTCCTACATTTAGCCCTATCTGATCATCCACCAGTATATTTAGCTGAGGACCTCCTTTCACGGCAAGACCGGGTGCTACATAGTATTTCAAGAGAACGGGTACACTTACATATGAAAGGGTGATATCTGCATTACCGGTTACACCAGGAATAGCTTGCTGGGTTCCAAACTGGTTGAACAAGAGCTCGGGCTGGACAGCGAAATTATCATTTAAGCCAATGGTAGAATATACACCTGCGTGGAATCCTGAAACGTAATCTCCACTCAGATTAACCAGTCCGGCGAGTCGGCCATCAAGGTTGGCATAGTTCCATCCACCCTTAATTCCCAGTTTCATATCCTGAGCGAAAGAAGTACTTACAAACAAAAGAGTAAGTGTAAAAATGGTTATTAACTTTTTCATAATCATCGTGTTAGGTTGAAATAATCAGCATTTGTATGCGGCTGACAAGAGGTTATACGCCTGGAATAGTTATGGTTTTGGAATTTTAAGCTGCTTTGATCAAGCGTGTAAGATGAGGACACTTTCGCGTCCAGCCGTTGAAGATTAGGCTCAACTATTTTTATTGGTATAAATTATTACACTGTTATTATATTGTGTATTTGATTCTCCCAAGGTTGTAAAATAGCTTATTTATGGTCTGGGAAGTGGGAATACATGGGCAGGGTAGACCAGTTATCCATACTATATCAGTGTCGACTAACTATTTGCAAGAATACCCTTTAACACCTCCGTCAGCTGCTCAGGTCTGTCCAGCGGAATAAAGTGGCCGCACTTTTCTATGTGGTGAACTGGAACTTCAGGGTTTTCCTGACTTAGCTTGCGTACGTGTGCATAGCATAAGGGATCTTCCTTAGCGATGATGAGGTGCTTCTCGACTGCTATCTTCTTAAATATCTCAGCCAGGGTCTGTAGTTCATGTTTCCTGCCTTCACTCATGGGATGATGAATGGCATTTCTCTTGTGAGAAATAGAAGTGTGTTGAAAGTCTGTGAGAATTTCTTTGACACGGCTGTTAAGCTGAGGACGCTTACTTCTGGTGTTGGATCTCAGAATGTATCTCAGCCCAAAGGGACTTAGCAGTAAGTGCTTAAGGCCTGGCGTGCTGAAAAGTACCTCACTCATGGCATCCATGGGCGTTTTCAGGGTGTATAAGACCGTGTTTAGGAGAATGAGTCTCTTTACCCGTTTTGGATGCTCACTGGCCCATAAGATAGCTGCTGGCCCTCCTATGTCATGTGCGATGAGGGTAAGGGAATTCTGATCACCCACCGTTTCCTGAATGATCGCATCCAACATCTTCTTTTTCTCTGTGAAGGAGTAGGGGAAGTCTGCAGGTTTATCTGACTTGCCAAATCCTAACCAGTCAGGGGCTATTACCTGATGTGTATGCCTAAAGGTTTCCAGCTGTTTTTTCCATAGCAGGCTATTGGTAGGCCATCCGTGGAGAAAAACGAGAGGTTCACCTGAGCCTTGAGATTCAACAAAAATGCGGTGTCCCTGATATGTAAGGTGGTGGCTCATGAGAAGGTAGTGTAGTGCCTAAAATACAAGAAAGCCGGGAAAAAAGTTTCCCGGCTTATCACATATGGTATCTACTGATCTCTTATCGGTATCCCTGACCGCTTCCGGATTCAGCAGATAAGTTAGGGCTTCCGGGATTTAGTTCCCTGATAGCCATGACTATGTACTTGTTATTCCCTTTAACCATGTTGTAAAGGATGGTTCTGGCTCTGAATACAGCGCCGTCGAACTTTCTCAACCACCAGTCAAACTCCACACTTTCTTTTGTTTTAATGATCTCCAGGTACTGATTGAATACCTCTTCTGAAGGTCTGCCGTCCTGCTGATAGTGCGGCATAAACCTTTTTGGAGAATGCTTATAGAATTCTTCTCTGGTACAGTTAAACAGCTTGGTAGCTTTCTGGGTAAGACTCGCTGGTCTTAGGGTAGCTGCATCCAGGAAGATGACCCCATCATAATTCTTTTCGGTCATCATATTCATCTTCAGATCAGCCTCCTCCTGATTAAAGATTTTGGCTTTCTCTTCAGAGATATCTTTGAAGGCAAACAGCAGATGGTTGATCTCTTCTCCCGGTAAGGCTATGCCTGATACCCGCATCCATACGGAGCGCTGGTCTTTTCTCTGAAGCTTCCATTCGAAAGCCACTTGACCTACGATCAATGTCTTCTTGAAGTACTGCTTCATTCTCTCAGAAGAAAGAATTCCTTCTTCCTGAAAGAGAGGAGAAAGCTCCATGATGTGCATGCCTACTAGCTCCTCTTCCTGGAAACCCAGGATTTCAGGGATTTTGGCATCAGTGTATATTACTTTCTGGCTCTGGAAGTC
>JBCBKZ010000319.1:0-6375 GCA_038520955.1 Bacteroidota bacterium
AATTATTAATCTTCTTTTGGAACGAACTCTGGGAGCCGCTATAGGCAAAACACATAAGATGATGTTTAAGTCCATGAACCGCAGATTTAAGGAAGCGGGTCTGGATATTCATGCAGAGCATTTCATCGTATTAATCCACTTGTGGGAGCAGGATGGACAAAACCAACAGTGGTTAGGGGAAGAAGCAGGAAGGGATAAAACCAGCGTTACCAGGGCCATAAATGGCCTCGAGAAGCGTAATATGGTACTTAGAGTACCTGATAAACAAGATAAGCGCCATAACCTCATTTACCTTACCCAATTAGGGAAAGACCTCAAACAAACTATCATGCCCATCATAGAAGAACTCAGGGATATGGCTGAGATAGATATTGATGAGAAAGAATTACAGATATGTATGAAGGTGCTTTCAAAAGTATACGAGAACATGCATAAAGAAATATAGATAGTTTCATATGAAACTGATTATTCGGAATGACAGCTTAAACAGAATATCAACTTTTATAACTCTATGACAACCAGACAGATCACAATAACACTAGGTTTGATGGCTTTAATAGGTGGCGCCGGATTATCCTCCTATCTAAAATCACAAAAACCGCCTGCTGAGACTAAACCGCCTTCAAAAGGGGTGAAAATGGTCAAAGTCATGTCAGTGGAAAACCAGACCATCAAGACAGACATTTCTCTTACAGGCAGGTTAGCTGCCAAACAGAAGATCGAGGTTTTCGCAGAAGTTACAGGTCTGCTAATACCAGATAATAATCGCTTCAAAGAGGGGAATTACTACAAAAAAGGCCAACCCCTGATTCAGATAGATGACAGAGAACATCAAATGAATCTGTTAGCTCAGAAAAGTAGTCTGATGAATCAAATTACCCTTATGTTACCGGATTTGAAGACGGACTATGAAGAAAGTTTTCCTAACTGGGAAGGCTATCTAAGAGAAATGGACATTAAGCAACCGCTAAAAGAATTGCCTGAGCCTGTATCTGATCAGGAGAGATACTTTGTCTCAGCTAAAAACATCTACAATCTCTACTATACCATCCAAAGTCTGGAGACGAGATCAGATAAGTATAAGATTCAGGCTCCTTTCAATGGGGTAGTAACAGAAGCTAATATTTTTGAAGGAACGCTGGTAAGAGTAGGGCAAAAACTGGGAGAGTTTATCAATCCCTATACCTATGAATTAGAGGCCGCAGTAGATGTGAACGAGATCACCTTTTTTAAGATAGGAGACCAAGTAGAACTGACCTCAAACGAGCTTGATGGGCAATGGAACGGAAGGGTTAGCAGGATCAGTGATCGTATAGACCCAAATACACAAACACTAAGAGTTTTTATCACTACTTCCGGAAAGATGCTGAAAGAGGGGATGTATTTAAATGCGTCTGTTAAGGGAAATACGATAAAGGATGCCTTAGAAATCTCTCGTTCATTACTAGTCAATAAAGATGAGGTGTATGTAGTTGAGGACTCATTACTCAGGCTGCACAAAATAGAGCCTGTTTTTCTGGGGGCTAAGTCAGCCATTATCAAAGGAGTAGAAAATGGAGCTGTGCTGGTAGAAGAAACCGTCGTGGGAGCGTATGAAGGCTTGAAAGTGGGACCTTACAGAGAGGATATATCTAATGAGTCAGAAACTGGGGAAATAGCAGAAACCAACTAACCACCGGTAAGACATACAGACATGAAAAGACTTATTTCATATTTCATAAAATATCCCATCTCTGCGGATGTATTGGTGGTGGTGATTCTCATTTTTGGCTTTATAGGTCTCTTAAACTTACGGAGTACCTTTTTTCCAGAGAATGAGTCAAAACTGATTGCTGTAAGGACGGTATACCCGGGAGCCTCTCCAGAAGAAGTGGAAGAAGGGATTGTGATAAAAATAGAAGATAACCTTAAGGGATTGACGGGTATAGACAGGGTTACCTCTGTTTCCCAGGAAAACCTTGGTTCGGTACTGGTAGAGATCAAACGCGGATACGACATAGAACTGCTTGTTCAGGATGTCAAGAATGCTGTAGACGAGATCAATACCTTCCCGGATGGGATGGAATCTCCAGTAGTGTATAAGCAGGAAGTGCTGACAGTAGCCCTAAACTTTGCCATCAGTGGGGATACAGATTTACGTACCCTGAAAAGATTTGCCCGGAATATAGAAAGTGATCTCTTGGCTAACCCCAAGATTTCGAAAGTAGAGTTATCAGGATTTCCTGAGGAAGAGATCGAGATCAGCGTGAGGGAAGCAGACTTGCGTGCCTATAATCTGACATTTGATCAGGTGGTCAGGGCCGTCCAGGGGTCTAACATAGAGCTAACAGGAGGTACCATAAAGGCGGAAAATGAAGAACTGCTGATCAGGGCAGATTCTAAAGGGTACTTTGCCAAGGAGTTTACAGACTTAATCGTAGCCACAGCTCCGGATGGCAGAAGGGTATACCTGGATGAAGTAGCTAGTGTTTCTGACAGATGGGAGGATACCCCAAACCGTGTATACATCAACGGAAATCCCGGGGTAGCTATTAATGTGAGTAATACCATAGATGAGAACCTACTCGATATCTCAACTGCTGTAGGGGAGTATGTAGAAGAGTTCAATAAGGAGAATTCCGTTATTCAGGCGGTGATCATCAATGATGGATCTGAAGTTCTGAATCAGCGTATTGACCTATTGACGGAGAATGGCGTTCTGGGATTCATCTTAGTACTGATCCTTTTGGCCATGTTCTTGAAAGTACGATTGGCATTTTGGGTAGCTATAGCCATTCCTGTATCCTTCATGGGGATGTTTATGATGGCAGGTTTCTTAAGTGTCAGTATTAATGTGATCTCTCTGTTCGGGATGATACTGGTGATTGGGATACTGGTAGATGATGGGATTGTGATTGGAGAGAATATCTACCGGAGGTGGGAGAAGGGAGAAGATCCCTACACTGCTGCTATTAATGGAACCATGGAGGTACTTCCAGCAGTATTGGGAGCTATCCTAACCACGATGATCGCCTTCGGGAGTTTTATTTTCCTGGAGGGTATCACAGGAGACTTCTTCTCAGAAATGGCCATAGTGGTCATTCTCACCCTGGGATTTTCTCTCATAGAAGGTGCCTTTATTCTTCCTGCCCACATTTCTCACTCCAAGGACCTTGATAGAGAAGCTGCCGATAAACCTAATACAGGCTTCTTTGCTCCATTATGGAATATGTTGGGAAGATTACAACAAACTTTATGGGGTTTCCTTGATTGGGCAAAAGATAAAGTTTATGCACCCATACTTAGGTTTCTGATGAGAAATGCTTTGTTAGGCTTTGCCATCCCTATGGCCATATTGCTGATCTCATTTGGGCTATTACAAGGGGGATTTGTCAAGAGCACCATCTTCCCAGTCATAGAAAATGATTATGTAACAGTCAGCTTAAAAATGCCATCTGGAACCCGTGAGCATGTAACTGAGAAATGGCTGGACTATATCGAAGAGGGAATTTGGCGAGTAAATGAGACAGAGAAGGCGAAACGTGCTGATGGAAAAGACATCGTACTGCTTAGTACCAAAATAGTAGGCTCCGGTACGAATGAAGGAGTTCTATCTGTCAGACTACTAGATACTGAAACAAGAAATTCTTCTTCCCTGGCAGTGAGTGATGCATTCAGAAAAGAAGTCGGTCCTATCCTGGAAGCAGAAAATTTATCCTATGCAATCGCTACTCCTTTTGGAGCGCCGGTTTCTATCGCTGTTATGTCAGATAACTTGAATGTCCTGGACCAGGCAGTTAATGAAGTGAAGGAAGAATTGGAGAAACTGTCCGATCTGCGTGATATCACTGATAGTAATCAGGAAGGCCTAAGAGAGGTGAATATCCAGCTAAAAGATAAGGCACTGTTGTTAGGCTTAAATGAGCAGATCATTGCCAGTCAGGTGAGACAAGGTTTCTTTGGAGCAGAAGTACAACGTCTCCAAAGAGGAATAGATGAAGTAAAGGTATGGGTAAGGTATACAGAAGAAGACAGGTCTTCCATAGGGAAATTGGAGGATATGCGTATACGTACGACAGGTGGTCAGACCTATCCTTTGAAAGAGTTAGCTGATTTTGTGCCTACCAGAGGCGTGTTAGCTATCAATCGTCTGGACGGTAAGAGAGAAGTGAGAGTAGCGGCAGATATTTCCTCTACAGATGTTTCCACCAATGATGTAAATAATACCATTATCCAGGAAATTATGCCGCCTATTTTGGCAAAGTATCCTGAGGTTAGTTATTCTCTGGAAGGACAGGTAAGGGAAAATGCTAAGACCATAGAGTCTTCCAAAACGGTCATCCCTATTGCATTTATCCTGATGGTGGTGATTATCATCCTGACCTTTAGGTCTTTCAACCAAACCATAGCAGTACTAGCTGTCATACCCTTTGGGATGATAGGGGTAATTTGGGGACACTGGATATTTAACACTCCTATTAGCTTATTCTCCATACTAGGGATATTTGCTCTGGTGGGGATTATCATAAATGATGCGCTGGTTTTAGTGAGCGCCTTCAATAACCTCATCAAGGAAGGGAAACCATTTGATGAAGCCATCTATGAGGCCGGATTATCCCGTTTCCGCCCTATTTTCCTGACATCATTAACTACCGTTGCAGGGCTGACGCCATTGATTTTCGAGAAAAGCTTCCAAGCTCAGTTCCTGGTCCCTATGGCTATCTCTGTGGCCTGTGGATTGGCTGCGGCTACAGCTATCATTTTGCTATTACTTCCCATTATGCTGATCATTCTCAATCAGTACAAGGCTTCGACCTTAAGTATATGGGAGAATGAAAAGATAGCGCCAGAGATGGTGGAGTCTGCCCTTCCGGGTAGGAAAAAGAACTACCTGCTATGGGCTGCTATTCCAGCAGCGGTATTCGCATTCTTCTACATCATTAGCAGTATCGGTCAACTGTTAGTTTAAAGATCTCCAATTTCTATTAGAACAGATCACAATGAAAAACTTGTTTTTATATATAAAATCGGTCCTCTGCATATTATTGCTGAGTTCCGGTTACGTAAAGGGGCAGGAGGCAGATACCCTGAATCTGGGAGATGCCATAGCCATGGCCCTGAACAATAACTACGGCATATTGGTCGCCAGGTATGATGCGGAGGTAGCAGAGAATAGTGCTACGGCCGGAAATGCAGGTCTACTCCCTAAACTGGACTTCAGTGCCGGTGCCAACTTCACGGAGAATAATCAGGAAGTATTATTTGCCTCTCCAGAGTTCCCTCCGGTAGATACCATAGCCAGTAATAGCTCTCAGAATGCAGGACTAACGATGAGTTATAGGGTGTTTGACGGATTAGGAAATGTAAACAACTTCAAAGTTCTCAGGTCGCAGGCTGCCCTCTCCCGGAGTCAGATGCGATCAGTAGTAGAGGGAAATCTTTCTCAGGTCATTACCGCTTACTACCAAATTGCCAGACTGGAAGGGAACTATCGTATTCTTAGGCAAACGATGCAGATTTCCAGAGAAAGATTAGAGCGGGCACAGAACCAGCAGGAGTTTGGGGCTACCAATAAATTGGCCGTCCTGAATGCGGAGGTGGATTTCAATACTGATAGTGTAAATCTGGCTACAGCTATATTAAACCTGGACAATGCCAAAAGGGAGTTATGTGTGCTAATAGGTATAGATCCGCTAAAGCAGTATGGAGTAGAGGCAGAGGTGGACTTCCAGACAAACTATGCTCTGGATGCCATGTTAGATGAGGCAGAGGCACATAACGCCAATGTGGAAATAGCGAATAAGAACCTTGAATTGGCGGAGTTGAACTATAGAGTAACTCAGGCTACCCAGTACCCTACGCTGGATCTGTCAGCCTCATATGCCTATAATAACCTGGAGAATGGTCCCGGTAGTCTTCTCGCTCAACAAACTACCCTTGGGTGGACAGTAGGGGCTAGTCTGAACTTCAACATCTTTGACGGATTTCGGAAAAGGACTCAAATCCAAAATGCCAAGATCCAAATAGAAAGTACTCGTTCTCGTCTGGAAGAAACGGAGAATACCTTGAGAAAGGATGTGTTGAATGCCTACTACACCTTCGTGAATAGCCTCAGGATACTTGTGTTGGAAGAGAAGAGTTTGGATGCAGCTCAGCTAAACTTCGACCGTACCCTGGAAACTTTCAAGCTTGGGCAGGGGACCAGCACCCAATTTCGGGAAGCTCAACTCAATTTGCAGAGAGTACGCAACCGCCTGAATGACCTTCAATACGATGTCAAGCTTTCAGAAACCGAGCTTCAGCGTCTTAGTGGAAGGCTGGTAGGAGAATAAAAAATAGATAGTTCCGAGTTAGTAAGTGCGCCAGTCCTCAAAAAGGGATGGCGCTTTTTTATTG
>JBCBKZ010000031.1:0-15901 GCA_038520955.1 Bacteroidota bacterium
GGAATAAAATGAGCTATTTCTATTTTGTTAAACTGCTCTTTTCTGATAAAGCTCCTTACGTACAGGTATAACAAAGGACCTACTGCCAGATTAGCCGCTAATCCTAAGTTCTTAATGGTTAAAGGAAGGTCCAGGTGGATATAGAAGATAGACTTGGTGATTCTGAGGGATAAGGCTATGAGAAGCCATGCCAATAGTCTATTCTCGAGTTTGTTATTTCTCAGGAGGAAAACCCCAAAGAAGGAGCTCACTCCTAATCCCAAACTGCTCAATACTGAAGTAAGTAACATTCCTTCCATGACTTAAGATAAGAAGGAAATCTTGTAGGAGAAATCTTTTGATTTATTCTCCCCACACCAATTTCCAATGGCGGTCAGTCTCTTCCTCTACTTGAAAGCCATGTTTTTCATACAATTTTTTGGCTCTCTGGTTTGTGCGTAAAGTACCCAGACGGATAGGCTTAGCAAGTTCTCTGGCCCTTTCTTTGGTATGCTTGAGTATCTCTGTCCCAATTCCATTTCCCTGAAATTCAGGAAGGATAAATAGCTCTTTCAACAGAAGATGAGTAGGGAGGGTTTCCCATCCTACTACGCCTATTTTCTGGTCTTTATAGATAATGAGATGAATACCTTCCTCATCAAAGGCCTTATTTGCGAATTCATCCTGCACTTTCTCCTCCCAGCCAAACTGTTTTTCTACCGTCTCTCGATAGGCCGTATGATGCACATATATGAAGAAGGTTCTGTCCTCTTCTGTGGCAGCTTTGAATTGTATGTTTTTCATTTCGGTATAAGTAAAATGGCCATCCCGTGGAAACAGGATGGCCTATATACTTATGTCGTATGTAGTTCTGTTAGTTGAGCGCGAGGGTGCCTTTTCCTCTCTTAAAGGATATCCAATCGAAATGTGGTCTGGTTAAGTCTTCAGAATCTCCAGAAAACTTAAGAATGAAGTATAATGATCCCATCTTTTCTGGTCTGTTAGTGATGGGGATGCTAAAGCTTCGGGCGCTATTTTCGGATACTGGGATATCCGCTTCTCCTATGACCCCTCCTTCCAGGCTACTCGCCAAGACTAGCTTGTAACCAGCAGGTACATTTCTAAACTGAGCTTGAATGCTTTCTATGCCTGTCAGATCTATATCATTAAAGGAGATCCAGGAATCATTGTCTTTGAATTCCAATCTGGCAAATGACTCTTTCCCACGGTTAACCTTTCTCATCCCGTAAGCATCATCATAGTTTTCTGCTTCCAGCTTAGCTGGTCTCAGCCTGATCTCCATATTACTGGTGAGGGGTTCTATGTTGCCATGGCCCTTGTCTGTATAGCTGACCTTAAAGATGTATTGACCGGCGCTATTGTCTTTTCTGTGATCAGTAAGCCTAAGCCTACCTTTAGCAGGAAGACTTTCTACTTCTATTTTCTGGTCTATCTTCAGAATATAAGTAGCCATGGCTTCTGCTTCTTCCTGAGAAATTTGTGGATGGGCAGCCATTGCCTGTTCTCCCCAGTTCCCATTTCCTCCATTGATGATTTTACCAGCTATGGTTCTGATAGTAGGTAAATCATCTGCATATCGTTCTGCGACTTGATAGTAGCTGGGACCAATAGACTTCCCGTTGACCATGTGGCAAGCCATACAGTCACTTTCGGAGATAAGTTCTTTTCCATTGAGAATAGCTCCGGTTTGGGTGTGTCCTTGCTCTATAAGCGTGAGGTCTTCCCCTATGGGCAGGTAATCCATGGTGATGGTTACCCCTTCTCCAGCAGGTCCATCCTCTCTGTCAATTACACTTACATCATAGTCTATGCTACCAGTAGGCCAGTAAAAGCTTTTGTTTTGAGGGAAGGCTACCGTAATGGCAGGAGGTTCATTCCCCACTCTGATTTCGGTATTGGCAGTAGTACTTTTGCCTGCTTTATCAATGACTTTTACCACCGCCTCATAGGTGCCATCCGCTTCCAGGGTATAGGTAGCTTCTGGAGAATCAGTTGTGAAAGTCTCTCCGTTGATGGTCCACTCATAGCTGAGCGTTTCTTCCGGATCCAGGTCATAGGAGTCTCCCGCAGATAGGTTCAGCGTGAGAGGAGCGCCTCCTACAGGTTTGTCAACTTTCAGCTTAGCTACCGGGAGGCGGTTTCCTCTGGCGTAGTCTATGCGGGAAATTCTGGCATCTGCATTTCTCGAAAACCAGCTGGTTCCATACTCCATGACATACATAGCGCCTTCAGGCCCCATGACTATGTCCACAGGATTTGCAAACTCAAACTGATTCAGGAAGGGCTCCATCTGGGCGAGGTCCCCTTCACTGTCCAGGCTTACTGCAAACATCCAACCTCTCATCCAATCGTAGACTATCAGCTTGTCATCATAGTACTCTGGTAATTTATTCTCTCCCTGATAATCATCAGCGTAATAAACAGGTCCTGCCATGGCGTTCCTTCCGCCCTTTTTCAGCATGGGAAATTCTTCTGACTCTGCATAAGGATACCAGATAAAAGCTGGTTGAGCTGGAGGGAGGAGCTCAGGTCCGGTGTTATTAGGAGACTTATTGATGGCGCCAGCAGGGTCATAGTAATCTTCAGAAGAAACCCCTGTTACATAGTTGAAATGCTTGTAGGGCTTATTATTACCGATGAAATAAGGCCATCCAAAGTAACCAGGCTTTTTAGCTTGGTTCACTTCATCATGTCCTCTTGGACCTCTATCTACATTGTCATTACCAGCATCAGGACCTACATCTCCCCAGTACACCCATTTCCTTCTGGAGTCAATGGATACGCGGAAAGGATTCCTACATCCTTTTACATAGAGTTCCGGTTTACCTTCAGATCCATCTTTTGGGAAAAGGTTTCCATCAGGGATCGTATACGTACCATCAGCCATAGGCTTGATCCTTAGAATAGCGCCTCTCAGGTCATTCATATTTCCTGAGGATTTCTGAGCATCCCATGGACTAAATCCAGGCTTCTCATTTAAGGGAGCAAAGCCATTGGCATTAAACTTTTGCTCATTGATATCGAAGGGGCTGGTATCATCTCCGGTAGAGATGAAGAGATTTCCATCAGGGCCAAACTCTAATGAACCTGCAGAGTGGCAGCACTGCTCACGCTGAACAGGGATCTTAATGATCACTTTCTCACTGGAAATGTCCAGGCTGTCATTTGTGTAAAGGGTAAAGCGAGACACATGCTGTACTGACTCTTCTCCTATGGGAGAATAAAACATATACACCCAGCCATTGGTGGAAAATTCAGGATCTAGGGCCAACCCTAATAATCCATCCTCAAACTCTGTATGGACCGGCATATCTGCTATCTTCTTCTGTGTTTCCGTATTGGTGTCGTACACATAGAATCCTCCTTTACGCTCTACATAGTAAAGTTTTTTATCAGCTGAGATATCCAACTCCATCGGCTCATTCAGGTTCTGAATGAATACTTTCTGGGCAAATCTACTTTCATCTGGGGGAAGGAGAGAAGTAGTTTTAGCGTAGTTTAGTTTATTCTTGCCAATAGCATACTGAATTCCCCCTTTGAGATGTGTCAGGTACATTTCTTCAGAGAAGGTTTCTGGTGTGTGCCCAAAGCTAGTGTAGAAGGATCTTCCGCCGTCGTAATCATGATACCATGATACAGGGTGTTGGGTATTTTCACCGTAATCATACGAGTTCTTGTCTATGGTTACCAGAAGCTTGATGTTGGGATTCATAGACTTGAAGTCGTAGAACTCATCTACTTTGATCCACTCCTCTGGGAACCCTTGGGTAGAAAGGTGATCAGTGTCCACAACGGTGGCTTTTCCTTCTCTCACATTGGGGTCTCCGGGATGCCCATCAAAGTAGCCTCCTACGAGCCTTCCATACCAGGGCCATTCGTATTCTGTGTCAGTAGCGGCATGTATGCCCACAAATCCTCCACCAGCCTGTATGTATCGCTCAAAAGCGGCTTGTTGTTTGAAGTCAAGTACATCTCCCGTGGTATTTAGGAAGATGACTGTACTGTAGCTTTGGAGGTTATCTTCTGTGAATACCTCTGAATTTTCAGTAGTATCTATCTGCCAGTTGTTCTCGGCAGCCATCTTCAGGAGAGCTACCTTTCCT
The DNA here is from genome assembly GCA_038520955.1 of Bacteroidota bacterium. Lineage (GTDB taxonomy): Bacteria > Bacteroidota > Bacteroidia > J057 > J057 > JBCBKZ01. The sequence continues at coordinate 4,104 of JBCBKZ010000031.1, forward strand.
TCCTTAATAGAAGCATGTCTAAAGCCGGCAGTCTTGGAGAATACCAACAACTTTACCGGTTTAGGTTGACAGGAAAATAAAACGGCTATGCACACTACCAAACAGGTAGCGATAATTGAGTTACGTAGCATTATTGAGTTCTTTTCTAGCGTTAATCTCAGCGATTAAGTGACTTAATCTGCAGTTCCTACAATTCCTTTATCTGAATGTTTCTGAACCAAACTTTATCATTATGGTCCTGAAGGGCAATGTGTCCTTTGGCATTTCTAGCATATTCTGGCCAATCACTGAATTTGCTGGCCTGGTATAGTGCTTCCCAGTCATCACTACCTATGGTATACTCTACCACTTTAGTTCCATTTAGCCAGTGTTCGACAGCTCCTTCATTCACTATCAGTCTGACATGATTCCATTCTCCGGCTGGCTTGACAGTTTCCACTGAACAGCGGTGTAAATCATAATTATCTCCCGCTCTGTGCTTATCTATTTTAGCATCTGGGTGTCCATCATTGTCCAGAACCTGCATTTCTGGTCCGCTGAAATAAGCGGCTCCCAGACTGTCAGATTCTATCACACGAAAGAAAATACCGCTATTTCCATTTTGAGAGATTTTCCATTCCAGCTCTAGTTCAAAATTTTCATACATCCCTTCTGTAATGATATCTCCCCCTCCTCCTTCTGCTAGCGTCAGGGCTCCATCCTCAACCTGCCACTTAGTAGAGATGGTATCTGCATTATAGTTCCTCCATCCGGCAGTGGTTTCTCCATCAAATAAAGACACAAATTCGGCTACTTCCTCGGTAGCCTCTTCTGCAGGTTCTTCACTGGATGTTTCTGACTGGCAACTCCAGCTCATGAAAGCCATTAGGCAAATGCTCAATGTGGGGATCACCCACTTAGTAAAATATTTCATAGGGACGGTAAACTTGAAAATATTGATAAACATGTGTTTCGAGTAGTATAGAGTTTCTACTTATGGGTCAGTACTATAGAAGGAGGATACTTCCTCCTATGTTAAATTTAGTGAAAGGAATGCATAAAATGATAAAGTATAGAAATTTTTATATATGTGTGCTGCTGTTGGTATGCTTGGTTTTTATGTCCTGTGAGAAAGAATCATCCATAGAAAAGCCTAATGTGATTTTGATTCTGACAGATGATCAGGGGTATGGGGATGTACATATTCATGGAAATGACTCTATTTCTACTCCTAATATGGATATTTTAGGGACAGGGGGAGTGAGACTGGATAGGTTTTATGTTAGCCCTGTTTGTGCGCCTACACGTGCTAGCCTGCTATCGGGTAGATATCATTTGCGTACAGGCACCCACTGGGTAACCCGCGGTGGAGAGAATATGCATGAGGAAGAGATCACCCTGGCAGAACTATTTAAAGCCAATGGATATGCAACTGGCATTTTTGGGAAGTGGCATAATGGATCTCATTATCCGGAGCATCCACTAGGGCAAGGTTTTGATGAATTTACGGGCTTCTGTGCCGGCCACTGGAATAATTACTTTGATACCCAGTTGGAACAGAATGGAGAGATGGTTTCTACGGAGGGGTATATCACGGATGTGCTGACGGATCATGCCATGGCCTTTATGGATACGCATGAGAACGAGCCCTTCTTTTGTTACCTGCCTTATAATGCCCCTCATAGTCCCTTCCAGGTTCCGGATAAGTACTTTAACAAGTACAAAGAGATGGGACTCACAGATAAGAATGCCACTGTTTACGGGATGGTGGAGAATATAGATGATAATATTGCGAGAATTCTCAGTCGGGTGGAGGAAATGGGTAAAGCAGAGGAAACGCTTGTCATCTTCATAACTGATAATGGCCCTAATGGAAATAGATTTAATGGAGGGATGCTAGGGAGAAAGGGGAGTGTGCATGAAGGAGGAGTGAGAGTTCCTTCTTTCTGGTATTGGCCGGGTAAGTTGGCAGGGGGTAGGGTAGTGGAGGAGATTACCTCCCACATAGATGTGTTCCCCACGCTTGTGAGTCTGCTGGGGCTTAAAGAAGTGGAAACCCTTCCTCAGGATGGCAGGGATATCAGCAGTCTATTAACTGGAGAAAAGGAGGAAATAGCTGAAAGAAGTATATTCTCTCATCAGTTTTCCAGAGGAGGAGTTCAGGATTATCCAGGCTCCTTTAGAACAGCTCAATATAGGTTTGTGGCATATAGTGAGGATAAGCCTGAGCTCTATGATATGAAACTGGATCCGGGACAAAGCAAAAATCTGGCAGATAGTCTTCCTGAATTAGCTGGCAGTTTTCATGAAGAATATAGGGCCTGGATCAGAGAAATGAGACGAGATGGTTTTGCTATTCGTCCCACACAAATAGGACATGATCAGGCAGGAAAAGTGATTTTACCAGCTCACGAAGCGAGTTTGAAAGGAAGCATTTCTTATCAAGCTAATCAAAATGGCTGGGCCAATGACTGGCTCATCAACTGGACTTCTGGAGCAGATACAGTGAGCTGGGAAATAGAGATCGTGCAGGAAGGAACCTATGATTTTTCTCTTTCATATTGTGTAAGGGAAGAGGACCTTGGGGCGGAGATAACGCTCAACGTTGGGCCTCAACGGCTTGGAAGTGTGATAAGTAAGGCGTTTTATCCGGAACCTTACCCAAGCCCGGATAAGGTAGTCAGAAAGCAGGAAGCCTATGAAAAGGACTGGGCAAGCCTGAATTTGGGAGAAGTGATGCTGGAAAAGGGAGTTTACAAAATCCAACTATCAGCTAACAACATTCAGGGTGAAGCATGTGAGCTCAAAAACCTTACTATTACCCGATAGCCCTTCTTTGAAAATGAGCATCATTACTTAGCAGTTCTCTATCTGTGTGCATTAGTCATGAAGAAAAAAGGCTTATGTATGTATAATTATTTGATTATTTAAAAAATATTCAAATTTAACTTTCCAATTACTTTTATTTGTCTGTAAAAAGTCCTTTTTTTATAGATTCAATACATATTCAAACAGAGCCATAGAGTACAGCCCAAAACACTTATTTATAAAATAAGCGCTAGATGTTTAATCGGCATGGGATGAAAAGATGTTTGGTCCTTCTGTGGATAGGAATAATGTTTTCCACAGCATCCTTGGCTCAATCTACTTACAACTTATCCTGGACAAAAAATGATGGACTTTCCAAGGTGGATACCCTTTGTCTTAACATTGGGATGAGCTTTGATGTCCAAGGTAAACTAGGTACCTCTAATTTGGTGTTTAGCTTTGATACCTCGATCATAAAAGATCCCATACTGACAGGCTCATTTGAGGGAGATACTCTATATTTTCCTCTTACCCTTACCCCACATTCAGCAGGGAAATCTTCTTTAAATCTGGAGCTTAGAGAGCCGAGGAAGGGAAAACCTATTTTGGCAGATAGTTTCAGTATGCTTTCTACCCTTTGCTGGACAGTAGTGGATACGCTAACTGAGCCAAGTGTTCTGTGGGAGAAAGACCAGACCAGAGCTACCATCGTCTATCTGGATGATGAAACTACTCGTCTGAATGCTGCTTCCTTTTTCAATTACCCGGATAGTATATTTACGCCCCCGTTAGATTCCGCCTTTCAGTTTGAAAGTTTCTTAGCTAATCGCAACGCTGATAGTTCAGTAACCTTAAACTGGTCCACTATCAACGAGTTTCAGACGGAAGAATATGTAGTCCAAAGATCCACTGATGGAATCGTTTTTCAGGGAGTACAACTGGTAATTCCTAATGGGAGAGGAAGTAACCTTCAGGAATATGAATGGACAGATACCCAAGCCTTTATGGCGTTGGTAGATAGTAGTCTGTTTTATCGAATTTCTCAGATAGGGAGGCAGGATGATGTTGTGTCCAGTGAAATCATTGAAGTCCCATTTTATGAAGCAGATCCTATAGTCCCTAATGCTACCTTTGAGAGCTTCTTTGTAAGCCCTTCTGGAGAAAGCATAAACCTGAACTGGACTGTGAGGGACGAGAAGTATATCTCATATTACCAGATTAACAGGAGTGGTGATAGTGCTACCTATTCTCCTCTGACTCAGATTACTATTTCTTCGCCTGCCGGAGAGGGTACTACGATTTCCTACAGCTATACTGATACAAGTGCCTTTCGATTATCAGATGAAGAAAAACTCTTCTACAAGGTGGTCGCTTTTGCTGATAGTCAAGAAGTTTCTTCCTCAGAAGTGAAAAGTGCTGTTAATGGAGCTGAAAAAATATTCTCCGTTTTGGTGTATCCTTCCCCCATCGATAAGGGAGAAGAATTGACCATGGAAGTAGATCTACCTGAGGTGAGAACACTAAGGCTGAGTCTCTACTCACGAGCAGGCAAAAGAGTAGCTAATGAAAGTTTCAGTTTGCCGCAACCCGCTCAGGCGAATACATTAACTTATACCCTCCCTAATAATCTGGAGGCAGGGTTTTACATCCTGAACCTGAGTGCTCAGGGGAAGATTTACTATACAGCTAATATTTTGGTTCGCTAGAGAATATCAGACTTTCATTTCCCATCCGGGTTCATACTCTCTGGACCACATGCTCATTGCATCAGCATCATTGATGATCCTTCCGTTTTTAGGATTGATATTGAGCGTCCTGCCTGTTTTTTGAGAAATATTTCCTAGATGACAAAGCAGATTACTCTTGTACCCATCATCAATGGGGGATCTTAGGGCTTCCCCGTTGCGGATTCCATTGACCAGATTATTCATATGGAGGTCATCCAGTCCCCCACGACCTAAAGTATCCGTAGTGGCAGAAGAAACGCCTTCTTTTACCCACTTGATTTGCTCACCTTTGTTGTTGTAGGCTATGTAGAGGTTGCGGTCCAGAAGAATGGTCCCTCCGGTTCCATGAATGGTAACGCCTCTACCCCTATCAAAAAATAGCTGACCATTACAGCTTCTTCCTTCCCAGGTGATCATTTTACCACCTCCAAACTCAAAGTTGGCTATTTGGGTATCATAAAACTCCCAGTCGTCATTAAAGTGGTATCTCCCTCCACTGGAGTTCACTTTCTCCGGAAATTCCACCCCCAATGCCCAGCGACAAATGTCTATTTCGTGGGTGCCGTTATTATTGATTTCCCCTGTACCCCAGTGCTCAAACCAGTGCCAGTTATAGTGAACGTAATTATCTTTGTAGTCCCTCCTGGGAGCAGGTCCCTGCCATAAGTCCCAATCCAGGTGATTAGGTACTTCTACAACCTTACCTTTGCCAATGGAGCCTCTGGTATTGGCGTACCAGGCTTTTCCATGGTACACTTCCCCAATGATTCCTTCTCTTATATCCCTTATGGCCTCTTGGGAAGCGAAACCGGATCTTTGCTGATTCCCCATCTGGATGAGCTTCCCATATTTACCCATAGCTTCTACCAGCATTTCTCCTTCAGCGGGATTATAACAGCAGGGCTTTTCCACGTATACATGCTTACCTGCCTGTACTGCCATGAGTGCCATAGGTGCATGCCAGTGGTCAGGGGACGCAATGGCCACTACGTCCAGGTCTTTTTTCTCCATGAGCTTCCGGTAGTCTTTTTCCAGAGCCGGAGCAGAATACCCAGCTTTCAGCATCATCTGCTTTGCCCCTTCCAAAACCTTACTGTCTACATCACAGAGATAGGTGATCTCTGCGTTCGGAACTGTTTGGATGGCGGCCATGAGGGCTTTTCCCCTACCATTCAGTCCTACTACTGCAAATCTAAGTCTGTCATTGGCTCCTAAGATGCGGTCGTAGGCTGATGCATTCATAGAAAGCATGATTCCTGCCGTTCCTAATACACCCTGTTTAACAAAAGTTCTGCGGTTGGTTTTACTGGTATTCATATCAGTCATCTATCTTTTTCTATGGTGAGGTCTGTTTGTATTAATAGTAAAGAGGCAATTTATTCTGAATACAACTGTCTCTTATTGATTATTCTCTCTTCTGATTTCATCTATCAGGGAGAGATAGGAATGGGTAGGCTTATACCACAGCAACTTTTTGGCTTTTTCAATAGCGTACACTCTGTCTATTTGCTTAGGAACTTCCCATCCCATTTCTTCAAAAAAGGGAAGCAATTCTTCAGCTTTTTGTTGTAGCAGGTGGGTAGGATCGTGAAGTAAAGTTTCTACCTCATCAGGAAGAAAGGGGGTTTCTCCTGAGATGTTGAATACTTCATATTGATTAGTGGGGAATTGTAAGGCTTGTTCGTGTGCTTTCGCGGCATCTATCACATCCAGTCCCCTGTATAGTCTGTACCAAAGCTTATCTGGCAAGGGCTCCTTCCAGAATCTGGATACTCTCAGAGAGACAGTTACCAATCCGGAAGCATCAAACAGATCTTCACATAATCCTTCTGCAGCCAGCTTGGTGATATCATAAATATCTCTTCCTCTGGGAGCTAACTCCTCAGTTACCCAAACTGCCTGATAGGGGTTAACCAAAGACTTCCCATAGACTGAGGTAGAGGAACTGTATACAAATCTTCTGATGCCATGCTCCTGAGCTGCCTCCAGTAGGTAGAGGGTACCCTTAATGTTAGTGTCTATGAATGCTTCCTTGCTATGAATCTGTACGTGTGGTGCATGAAGGGCAGCCGTATGTATGATGGCATGCTGTCCTCGGCAGGCATCTTCTACTGCTTGCTTATTAGTAAGGTCTACCAGATTATGGGTGGTAGGAGAATGTGATATGTCTATGCCTGTGACATCATAGGTATCTTTCAGTAAGGAAACCAGTGTGCTTCCCAGATAACCTGAAGAACCTGTTACTAAAACCTTTTGAATAGGAGATTTCATGTATGAAGCTGAAGGTTTCTGAAGGTATAAGGAACAAAAGTCCAATTTGAAGAACAAAAAAAGGGCTCCCGGAAATGGAAGCCCTTGTTATATCCTTAGAATTCTTGATTATCTGATTAGGGTGATAGAACCTGTTCGTTCATAAACAGTCCCATCATTTATCAATGCTCTGATGACAAAGACGTACACCCCTTCGGGAGCAGTTTTCCCATCAGCACCTATGCCATCCCATCCTTCATTCAGTCCATTGGTTTCTTTTACTAAAGTTCCCCATTGGTCATAGATGGTCATTTTGAATTCATTGATTTGTAACCCTACAGGTCTGAATTCATCATTACGACCATCGCTATTTGGGCTGAAGGCATTAGGGAGATATACATTTCCCCTTGGGACTAACTCTATCAGAAGGGAGTCTACGTCAGGACATTCTCCTAAAGCGTCATAAGCGGTTAAGCTCACCCAATAAGTCCCTGGACCCAGGAATTCATTGGTAGGATCTGTTTCAGTGGAGAAGTTTCCATCTCCAAAGTTCCACTCATAACGTATGGCACCGCTTGATAAGTTTAGGAAGTCTGTTCCCTGAGGATTCCATACGCTGGAGTCTCTTTCAGTCCACACAGGCGTGAAGTCTGCTACAGGGCTTGGTAATACTTCAACGGTAATGGTGCTATCTATTTGGCAGTCATTAGCATCTATAATAGAAATGGTGTAATCACCACCGCTAAGGTCTGTAATCGTAGTAGCATCTGTCGGAGGATCTGTATCCCACATGTAGTCGTAGGTTGGGGTACCTCCCAGGGCTTCAATACTCAATAACCCATTGGTGAGTTCACATCTTGCGTCTTCCTGTCTTTGAATATTTACAGCTAGTTGTTCCGGCTCATTCACCACTACTGAGTCAGTAAGAACACAGTCTTCTGTATCTGTAAGCGTAATCACATAGGTACCTCCTGAGATGGCCTGTATTTCAGCCGTAGTACCGCTGTTAGACCAGGAATAGTTGATAAAGCCTGATCCTCCACGAGCTACTACTCTTGCTGATCCGTCTGATGCGCCAAAACAGCTTACATCATCTGTGAGGAGAGAATCAATAAAGATGGGTGGGTTTTGAACGATGTCGAAAGACTGGTTCAATGAACATCCGTTAGCATCTCTGATGATGACCTCCAGGATTCCTCCGCTCAGGTTAGATACTGATGCTCCTGTTTCTCCATTAGACCATGCATAAGAATAAGGAGTGATTCCACCGCTCACCTCAACAGAGGCGAATCCATCATTTGTGGCGTCACAGCTAACATTAGCAGAGTTGCTGGTGAAGAAAAGTGGCTCAGGCTCAAAAAGTGTCTGATTTATTTCTCTTACACATCCCAGGTCATCTCTCACAAAGAAAGAATAGGAACCAGCTACCAACTGATCAAAGATGGTTGTATTTCCGAAGGTAACATTGTCAGTAGAGTAGGTATAGGGAGGCATACCACCTTCAGCGCTTATTTCTACAAGTCCTGTATTTTCTCCTGCACACGGGATAGGATTGGTATCCAGGATGATAGGATTAAGAATCGGTGGCTCTGTGATGGTAACATCTATGGAATCTACACATTGATTCGCATCTCGCGAATAGAATGTATAATCACCTGTGCTTAAGCTATTGAAGTTATCTACATTGAAGAAGTTATTCCCATCCAGAGAATAGAGATAGTTAGGCATTCCACCAGTGGCAGATAAAAATACTGCTCCTCCACTTTCTCCATTACAGACAATATCTGTAGTAGAGTCTACGCTCATTTCCAAAAGGTCTGGCTCAAACAACACAATGTTTACATCTGCCAAACAGCCATTAGAGTCCCTTACCTCAAAATTAGAAGCTCCTGCTCCAAGGTTATTGAAGGTGTTAATGGGGGTGTATGGTCCTGCGCCTACTCTGTACTGATAAGGAGAAGTTCCTCCATTACCTAAGATAACTGCCGTACCATCTGACAGTCCATTACAGGAAGGCTCTGCCTGTGAACCTATAACGGCACTGAGTTCTGTAGGCTCAATAATTTCAAAGTTTACATTGAATTCACATCCCAGGTCATCTCTGATAACCACTACATGCTGCCCAGCTCTTAGGTCTGTAAATAGAGAGTCTAGGCCAAAAGGCTGACCGTCTATGGCATATTCATAACCTGGCGTTCCACTGGAAGCATCAATAAGGACAGCTCCGTCTTCCTCATCAAAACAGCTGATATTAGCTAGTGAATCCACTACCCCGAAAGGATCTGAAATTTGCTGTATCTGCGCTATGGTTCGGGAATCGCAACCATTAGCGTCTCTTATGTCCAGGTTGTAGGAACCGGGTCCCAATCCGTCAAATACTGGGTCAGTACCGAAGTTTATTCCATCTATAGAGTAAGTATATCCTGGGGTACCTCCGTCTCCGGTAACCTCTATCAGTCCAAAGTTGGTATTACAACTTGGGTTTACCTGTCCTACCACTACTAGGTTTAGCTGGGCAGGGGCCTGAATCTGGATGGGAGCCGTACTAACAATACAATTGTTTTGGTCCCTGGCAGAAACTATGTAGGTACCTCCCTGTAATCCTGTAAATGTATTCAGGTCCAGGTAGGTAAAGCCATCCAGTGAATACTGGTAAGCAGGTACACCTCCGGTAGCCGCCACACTTATCAGCCCATCTTTGTTATCAGAACAGGTAACATCTTTTTCTTCAGTGATGTCTAGTTCAAGTAAAGGTGGTTCTGTAATTGGGGCCTGTAGCGTATCTGCACAGTTATTTTCATCCTGAACAATTACCTCATAATTCCCGGGCATAAGGCCGGTTTGAGTAGCATTATCAGAAAGAGCCGGGCTCCAAGTGTAGGAAAGAGTTCCGCTACCTCCTGTAGTAACTACAGAAAGAGAACCGTCATCAGCACCAAAGCAGCTAACATTATTGATGGCTACATTTGAATTTAACGGTGGGCTTACCCGTACATTTACATTTTCTATTTCTGTCCCACAGGCATTACTTACCGTAAGTGTATAAGTGGTATTGATGGAGGGAGATGCCTTTGGATTAGCTCTGTTAGGATCATCCAGTCCCAGGGTGGGAACCCACTGGAATGTACTTAATGGGAAGGTAGTTCCTGATGGTAGTAGATTGACAGAATCATTGTCACATACACTTACATCCGGAAGAATTCCCAGATTAACAGGCTGATCTACTCTTACAAATACGTTTTCTTCATAGGTACAGCTTGGGGTAAGAACCCTAACAGAATATACCGTTGAAGTAGGAGGTGAGGCTATAGGATTTGAAATGAGTGGATCACTCAATCCAGCGGGTGAGTCCCACACAAAGTTAAAAGGAACACTACTTCCATTTAGCGTAAAGTTAGCCTCCAGTTGTACAGATCCACCTGTACACATTTCCACGGTATTATCTACTACCGTCAATTCTCCCTCTCCTTGAATCACAATTTCTTCTACTATGGGGCACCCTCCTGCTTCCTGATAAGTTACCGTGTAGGTGGTGGGTAAACCTACATTGGCTATAGGGTTTCTAATATTGGGATTAGAAAGATTGGTGGTAGGACTCCATGTATATGTACCTCCATTGTCAGCAGTAGTAGCTTCTATCTGTAAGCTGCTGGTTACACCCGGACAAATGAAGTAGTCTTTGGTAGGTAAAACCGTGCTGGTTTGTACCTGAATATTAAATGCTATTGAGGACTCTCCTTTAAACGGACAGCTGTTATCTGCAGCTCTAACAGTAAAAATGTAATTCCCCAGGTCTGCCACAGTAGGACTCCACTGTACATTGATCAGAACCGGATTAGAACCAGAGGTAGAGATATTGGCAGCTGGAATGGCTTCCGCCAGGTTAGAAGCAATGGAAACTACTTCTCCTGCGTCAGGATCATCCACCTGAATCTGAAGATCCATAGGAGAACCTGCACAAACTGATACTGTATTCCCGTTAAGACTGGTACCAGCACCACTTAGGAGGGAAGGCGTAAAAGTAGGTTTGCTGTTTGCACATGACTGAACAACCATCAGCACATCACGCATAGTTGTACCAATGACCCTTCCGTTTCTATACTCAGTAACTCGGGTAGTAACTACACTTCTTTGAATACCGGAGGGAGTAAACTCCATTTGGCCGGTGTTTCTATCGAAAGAAAAAGTATTAGCAGGTGCAGTGGCTACCGGGTAGTAGGGATTGAAAGCTCCTACATATCCGATTGGAGAGGGAAAGGATCCAGATACAAAGTTTCTTGGAGTGATCAGATCAAATACCAAAGAGTCTCCATCTGCATCAGTAACTCCATTGTTGAAGCTGAAAGGATCCCCTTCACATACGTTGATCACAGGATCATTGCTAAAAACAGGCGAACTATTACAACTTCCATCAAGGTTGTCTATGGTAGCTTCCACATACAGCTCGGTGGTGTTGGTAATGTTCAGGTTAGTAACAGCTTGATTTCTACAGCAAACATTCCAGGAAACGGTCCAGTCAGCACAAGGTGCCAACACCTGCGTAACAGTATAAGTGTACTTCTCTATTCCTGGCAATGCGCTAGGACTTCCAGAATTACAAGTACTGTTAATCAGCTCCGTAGGACATAACTGAGAGATTTCTTCACTACCTACAAAAGTGGTAGGCTGAGTGGTGGTAAATCCACAGGAGCTTGAGAAACTCAGTTCCGGTGGAGTGGTAAAAAAGGCGCCAGAGCAATCACGGTAAACAGTTAAGGTAAACTGGTAGGTGTTTCCTCCCAAACATTCATAAGTCAGATCCGCTCCAATAACATGGTCTGCGTAGGTGTTTGGAATCGAAAAAACTGCCAGTAAGCCAGAAAATAAGAATGTAATCTTTGTTAGTAGATTCCTCATGGGCTTGATCATGATTCATTCTTTCTATAGAGAATAATATCTAGTTTAAAAACAATTTAAAGGGCAAATCAACTCTAAAAACATATGTAAATCTAGTACATAAAAAGTATTTAATACCCTAATATAGTTGTGAAAGGT
>JBCBKZ010000320.1:0-6370 GCA_038520955.1 Bacteroidota bacterium
CGTATACTCATTTAACCAGTAGAAGATTCCCATACCAATCACTACCCCAAAACATAAAGCCAGATAGTAGTTAGCTTTAGACCTAAAGTAACGTGAGAATAGCAATAAGCTACAAACAGCAAGTCCCTGAATAAAGGCCAGGAGAACGAAGATTTGAGAGAATGTCAGTGTCACAATTAGGTTTAATAGATTAATTTCCAAGGCCTGAAAAAGCCTCAGTCCAGAAGTCTCTACATCATCTCTCTTTTAACAGACATGAGATTAGATAAAAAGGTGGTACGAACTTGTAGTTAAGTTAATCGCGGGACTAAAACGGGTGTATTAGCCTTATAATCTTCATACTCCTTCTGTCCTCCCCACTTTTTGTTTGCCTTATTCTCCAACATGGGTACTCCACTGACGCGTGTCAGCAGGAGGGTTACAAATACGGGAGAAAGCAAGGCTATCCATTGCCATCCCTGAAGAACTGGAATAGCCATAATGGTGATGCCCATCCAAAGCATGATCTCACCAAAATAATTTGGGTGGCGTGAACGGGACCATAGCCCGGTTTGTATAAATTTATCTTTGTTCTCAGGATTCTTTCTGAACTGACTTTTCTGATAATCTGCGATGACTTCTACTCCGAACCCAATCAGCCAAACAGCTAACCCGATATAAAGAAATACATCTGCCTCTTTTCTATGAGAAGAGCTAATGGCCATCAAGACAGGAGCTGCTGTAAACACTACCCACAATGCCTGTATAGTCCATGCATTCAGAAATCTCAAGAAGTTAGGCTTAATCTTATCAAAGCGGTCGTCTTTCCCGGTTCTGTGAATACGCGTAGCCAGAAATAACCCTAAGCGTACTGCCCATACCACAACTAGTACCACAATAATCATAGATCTAAGGTCTAGCTCTGATGAAAGATATGCTGCCAGTCCTACCGTCGTGAGATAAGTAGCACTCCCTATCAGGTCATAGAACTTTTCTGTTTGAAGCATATAGGCCGGTAGAAAGGCCAGCCAGTTTAGGAGAAAGGCCCAACCTACACACAAAAGAAAGATAGCTGTACCTTGAAATATTTGGCTGTGGGTTGCTCCTGCTAATCCTATTAGAAGTCCGATTATGGGAATAATCGTGAGGCTGATAAGGGTTTGTTTTCTGCTCATATGCTCAAGAAGTTACACATTTCTGTCATATTTGTAGAAAAGAGGTAAAGAGGAAACCTATGATACTACAAACCCTTAGGCCCATGTTGGAGGTAAAGGACATGGAGGCAAGTGTAGCATATTACCAGAATACACTGGACTTTAGCTGCACTAATCGTCTTAATGAAGAATGGGCTTTGATGGAAAGAGATGGTATAGGCATTATGCTTAGTGCTAGGATGCAACGTCAGCAACACCTCCCTCCTACTTTCACGGGAAGTTTGTATGTGTATACGGATTAGGTAGATCCCTTCTGGAAAGAATGGAGGGAAAAAGTAGACATCTCCTATCCCATAGAAACTTTTGACTATGGCATGCGTGAGTTCGGCTTCTTCGACTGTAATGGCTATCTGCTCCAACTAGGACAGATTATGACCTAGCTTACTTTCTCAATACATCCTGAATTTCAGGGAGTTTCTTAAACATGGCATTTGCGAAAGGGCATAAGGGGAGAACCTTCAGGTTCTTTTCTCTTACGTCTTCTACCAGTTTGAACAGCAGTTGTTTTCCGACGCTCTGCCCTTTGAATTCCGGTTCCACCTCTGTATGGTCAATGATGATAAAGTCGGTACCGGGGATAGAATAGGTCATGGCACCGGCTTTCTTACCATCTGATTTGGCAATAACAAATCCTTTGCTATCTCTTTCTTTGATGTCTATTTCCATGGGTTGCTGCCTGAAGAATGAATAACATGCTTTACATCAATACCCTAAAGTGAAGGGGATTGTTTGAAGCAGTTAATTTTCATTTTATTTACCCCCACCTAAAAAAAGGAGGAAGCTTTGGGCTTCCTCCTGATTTACATTACTCACTTAATGGAATTATCTGTTTAGGCCAGTTCCATTGGCATTTCTCTTAGCCTTTGGCCGGTAATTCTGAAAACAGCATTAGCGATGGCCGCAGCAATAGGTCCCATAGGAGGTTCACCAACAGCACCTGGCTTGTCAGCGTTTTCCAGTAACACCACATCTATCTCTTTCGGCGCATTTCTCATCAAAGCCATTTTGTAAGGGCCATAGATGGAAGGAGTCAATTCCCCCTTTCTCACAGTCATCTTTTCAAACATGGCCGCACTCATCCCCATGATGATAGCACCTTCGCATTGGGCTCGTACCTGATCCGGGTTCACGACCAGACCTGGATCCATGACACAGGTAACCTTATGTACTTTGATTTCCTTGCCTTCTACTGAAACCTCCACCACATGTGCACAGGGCGTATTGGCATCTGTGGAAGCGGCAAAACCCATGGCTTTCCCATCCACTACTTCATCCTTCCAGCTACCAGCTTCAGCGGCTTTTTCGATAACTTTCTTCAGTCTCACACCAGCTGGATCATCGCTAATCTGCGCCAGTCTAAAGGCCACCGGATCTTTCCCTGCGGCCAAGGCTAATTCATCCATGAAGCTTTCAATGGCGAAAGTATTGGCCAGAAGTCCCAGACTCCTCCACCAGCTCGTAGCAAAGGGGAGTTTCACACGCCATGAAATAGCCTGATAATTAGGTATACCAGAGTATTGAATCATGCCTCCTCTCCATGCCCCCACGTCCGAGCCTAACAGATTCTGGACGGGTACGGGAAGCAGAGGAGTTCCATACATTACGTCTCCGCTGGACACATTATGCTCTATGGCCTCTATCATGCCATCTTCTGTAAGTTTAGCCTTCAGTACATGATGGGTAGGAGGTCTGAAAGTATCATTTTGGAATTCTTCCTTTCTGTCGAAGAAACTTTTCACTGGCTTCCCTACTGCTTTAGACATCACTGCTGCCTGAACTGCATTAGGCGTATGTAGCCTCCGGCCAAATCCTCCTCCCAAAAAGGTAGGGACTATATTTACCTTCTCTGGATCTAAGCCTAAACGCTCAGCAATTTCTTTTCTGGTAATGCTCACCACCTGTGTGGACATCATAATGGTGGCTTTATCTCCTTCTACAAATGCCACAGAACCATTTGGCTCTAGTTGGGCGTGTGCCCCTATGGGACTCTTAAACTCTGACGTAATCACTCCCTCCCCTTTAAGTACTCCTTTAGGTCCACCCTCTTTTTGAATAACCACCGGCTTACCTTTTCCTACCTCTATCATGGCTTCTATATCTTCTGAAGTCCATTCTTTTTCTGTTTCCCACTGTACTTTGATGGCTTTCTTGGCATTGTCGGCTTCTGTGTAAGACGTAGCTACTACGCCTACAAAGTCTTTCTCTTTCACCACCTTAACCACTCCAGGCATCCCTTCGGCAGCTGAGATGTCTGCATCCACAAACTTTGCGCCTATAGCCGTGGGTCGAACTACCGCACCATACAGCATGTCAGGCATACTGGCATCCATCCCAAACATATGGGCACCTACCACCTTATCTTTCAGGTCTATTCTGGAAATAGGTTTCCCTACAAATTTGTAGTCTTTTACCTCCTTCAGTTTGGGTGTCTCAGGTACTTCCCAGGCACTTACATCCTTATCCTTTACCACCTCTCCATAGGTCATGGTTTTTCCATTGGCGGAGACTGTCCCATTCTCTATTGTTACCTCTGAGGCTGCTACCCCCAATTGCTTGGCAGCCTCTCCCCGGATCATTTCCCTCATGGTAGCTGCCAGTTCTCTTAATGGTTGCCATAAGCCTGAAATAGAAGTACTTCCTCCAGTAGAGAAGCCGTCCATATTTCCACTCATAGAAGCAGCGTGCACTACCTGCATATTGGCTATGTCTATCTCTAATTCATCTGCCGCAATCTGTGCCAGGCCTGTAAAGGTTCCTTGTCCCATTTCCACTTTTGGACTATGGAGAATCACCTGATTTTCTGCTGTGATTTCAAACCAAAGTGAGGGAGTCATCCCCGAACCAGCATAGGGAGCTTCAGCCGTATTCATGACACCTGCTAGTGCTCTTTTCTGTAAAGGTCTTGTGAGAATACCTGTTCCCAGAATTACACCAACACCCAAAGCTGATCTGACTAAGAATTTTCTCCTTGAGAATTTCTTCTTTGCTGTTTGTTCTTTCTTACTCATGATCTGGTACTTAGGCTTTGGAATTATTGATTTCAGCAGCTCGGTGTATGGCTTTTCTCATACGGTAGTAAGTGGCACAGCGGCACACATTCACTATGTTCTTATCAATGTCTTCATCCGTAGGATTAGGATTCTTATTCAGCAAGGCTGCTGAAGCCATCATAAATCCCGGTTGGCAGTATCCACACTGTGGGACTACTTCTTCCATCCAGGCTTGCTGAACGGGGTGCAGCTCATCTCCCTGGCTGAGACCTTCAATGGTAGTGATGTCCTTCCCTTCGGCAAATTTCACTGGATAGGAGCAGGACCTAATGGCCTCACCATTTACATGTATGGTGCAGGCACCACAGGCAGCCTTTCCACAACCAAATTTGGTCCCTTTCAGGTCCAGTAAATCTCTAATTACCCATAGTAAGGGCGTATTCCCATCTGTTTCCACCGACTGGGATTGACCGTTTATGTTGAAAGTAATGTTCATTTCTAAGTGTACTTGTAGAGACGAAGCATTTATCGTCTGGTAAAAATCAGTGTAAAGTAGAGGCGAAACATTTTTCGCCTGGAAAACAATTTCGCCTAAGGAATGACGGCTCCTTCTTTTACCCACTGCTTCACAGCAGCTATGTAGGTTTCCTTATCTATGGGAGGTTTTTCACGGGGAATCCCTTCGTTATTCACACCCGGTTCAAATACCCAAAGGACCAAGGCGTCTTCTGTCATATGTTTCTCAATCTCAGCCAGACTCCTGCCTCCATTCTTAGATCTGTCTATAATGGCTAGGGCTATTTCAGATTTACTCAAGCCTTCCCATCCCATACTTCTGGGAGCCAGATGCCAGTGAGGAGCTCCAGGTACGCCTGCCAATAGGTTGTTTTCTGTTTGATGGCAGGTCTCACAACGCAAAGCCAGGGTTCCGTGTCCATCCTCCCCTCTTTGGACTTCAAAGTTGTGGATATGACTATCTTCCCCCTGTAGAGGTCTATCTCCGGCGGGATGACAGTTCATACATCTTTTGTGGGTAACCACGGACATCATTTGGTCAAAGGCTTCCGAGGAAACCTCTTTGGGGGTGTCTATAGCTTTGTCAGGAATGTCCTCCCTTAAGGGGAAGGCAAATGCTATTACTCCTGCCAAGACTAGTAGCAAAAGTATAGCGCTTTTCAGCTGTTTCATAAAGATGTTTACGTTAAAGTGTTGTGAGTACTCACTTAATAGTCAATCAAAAAAATTACGAACAATTATATTTCTTCAGGAGAAAGGCTTCGTATTCTTCCGAATCCTCCATTTCTCCCCTAAGTCTCTCTATCGTAGCAGCTTCTACGATCTGATTTAATAGTTTAGCCTCTTTGAAGGGGAAATCATAGCCTAATTCATCAAAAGCTGCTGTGAGTTTATCCAATAGAGGCTTCATCTTCTCTGGCACATTGTATTCCTGATCCCACTTAAGCTTAAACTGTAGCTTCCAAAAGTCAATCTCCTCATCAACGAGGTCTGCCTTAAAGGGAAGAGTCAGCGTTTTCCGTATGACTTCCTGAGGATCTGATTCAGTTAGAATAGGCTGTAGCGCCTCTGCCAACTTCTCTGTCCCTTGCGCAAAAATAGCGTCTAACAGCCCTTTCTTGTTTTCAAAGTGCCTAAAAATCAGTCCTTCAGAAACACCTGCCTGCTTCGCAATCTTGTTGGTGGCCGTCGCACTATATCCATTATTGGCAAAGAGCTCCAGGGCCGTCAACAATATCTTTTCCTTCTTATCCAAATCTCTATAAATAAGTGATCACTCACTGAACATACAAACTCTTTCACATAATCCCAAATCAGTCCATTAATCAATACATGTATCGCTCAATACCTAAATGATTAAATGATGAGTAGGATAAAAAATTTGGAGCTCTTCCTTTTTTCAATAATCCTCTTTTTTAGCTTAACCCTAAAGCCAAATTCTTGTGTAAGTCAAAAGGAGGTAAAGCAGGAACTAAAAAATCTTAGAAAAGAACTTATTAAGGAAATATTTTGGTCTGATGCAGATGAGTTACTTTATCTCGGGATGAATAATAGATATGAATTGGGAACCTATTCTTATGGAATAGAAGCCAAAATATTCTCTGCTTATTATACCCTTTTTGCAGCCTATGGTAGCTACTCCAAACTCCCCCTAAATCGTGAGGAAGGCTT
>JBCBKZ010000321.1:0-6362 GCA_038520955.1 Bacteroidota bacterium
TCCTGCCAAGTCTAGTTCCCTTTCGAAAAGAGAAACCTTATTTGGAATAAAAAACGAGTTAATAGCTTCATATACATCATTCATTAACTTATCAGTTGAACTGGTAACCTCCCTAGCAATCATATCTCTTTTCGAAAGGGAACTAGACTTGGCAGGATATTATTGGAATGAAGAAGATTTTTATGCTACAGAATACTACCTAATATCGGCCTTAAAAAGTTTACCAAGTTCGGATTCCTTTGATGTAAATCATGGATACATTTTTAATGTGTTAGCGAAAGTAAATTATGAATTAGATAAATACCCCGAGGCCATAGGATTCTACAAAGAGGCTTGGAAGATTTGGTCAGATGAGTATCAAAGTCTTTATATAGGCTCCCAATACTATCTAAATCAATTACTAAACCTTCCTTCAAGTTTAGACCTGGAGAAATATTTAGGTGAAACTCGCAAAATGCCAACCTCTGAAATTCCAGATATGATTTTTATTAATGAGGAAGGAGTTTCCCGTGCTAAAGAAGCCGAATCTACTGGTAAGAGGTTTGAACTTCCTCTTTTTAAGAAACCTATAGAAGTACCTCTAAGGAGGATAGATGATCCTACGCGTCTGTTTAGCCCAAAAACAAATACTCCAACATCAAAAAATAATTAAAGATTGTTGGGATCTGATATTTAGGGAAACAACACATTGATATTTCTGTTCCTAATTAAGATCTATTACTTGCTGAGGGAAAGTAAGGCACTTATGGTGCTATCCAACAATTCCTAGGGTCTCCGTTACTTTCCACTTCCCTCTTGTGAAGTCTGGGAATGGTTGTGGGGAACCACCACTAGCCACAGATCTTTCACTTAGGGGCGCTACCGCACTCCAGAAACAGCCTTCATAAACGTTTTGGTCCAGGGGTAGTCCTTTCTGCAGACACTCCACTATGCGGTACATCATGATGCCATCCATGCCACCATGCCCGCTTCCCTTACTGCTGGAAGAAAGCCTTGTGTAGAGCGGATGGTCGTACTTCTCATAAAGCGCTTGTAACTGCTCTCCCTGCACCCAAGAGTGATGGTCTTCCGTGATGCCTTCTACGCCTCCTTCAAGAGCAGCTCTGGTTGGGAATCCTGCCAAGGTGCCTTTGGTTCCCTGAACGAGATTATGTCTGGAGTAGGGGCGTGGGCTGGTCTCATCCCACTGTACCATGATGGTTCTCCCTAGCTGGGTTTTGATGATGGAGGTATTAAGGTCGCCTCCTTTGAAATTGAGTTGATTCCATTTATGATCAGCCGGATAATTCTTGGCGGCATAATCCTGTCTTCCCAGTCCGGGTGTAGAGAAAGAAACCAGACTTCCGAAGGTGTCATCTCCCCTTCCCAGGTTCATGTATTGAGCTACCGGGCCCAGGCCGTGCGTAGGATAGAGGTTGCCGTTGCGTTTTGCGTAGTGGTGGGTTCTCCATGAACCTGTCCCCCTTTCCTGCTCCTCCATCTGCCAACGGAGTTCGTGTATGTAGGCGGCCTCTGCATGTAGCAGCTCTCCCACCACTCCCTGACGGCACATATTCAGGAACATCAGTTCATCACGCCCATAATTCACATTCTCCATCATCATGCAATGCTTCTGCGTTTTCTCAGAAGTATTCACGATCTCCCACATTTCTTCCAGGGTAACGGCTATCGGCACTTCTACTAGTGCGTGCGCACCTGCCTTCATAGCGGCTATGGCCATGGGCGCATGGTTATGCCAGTTGGTGGAGATAAAGACGGCGTCCGGCTTCACCTCTTCCAGCATCTTCATCCATAGATTCTCCTCCCCGAAATAACCTTTGATATTCTGGTGTCTCCCTTCTTCCGAAGCTTCCTTCACGATCTCTTTGGTCTTCTCCACATTGTCTTCAAACAAATCACTGATAGCTACCACTTCTGTCCCCGGTAGTTGGGCGAAGAATTTGGCGTGGCCCTTTCCTCTGTGCCCAACACCTATAAAAGCAGCCCTGACTGTAGGAAGCTTGGGTGCTGCAAATCCGCCCATATATTCTCCCTCAGCGGCGGGAGTAGCGGCTGTAGACTGATTGGTAAACAGCGTCCCTAGTCCTAGCAGGGCGCTAGAAAGGGAGGTTTTCTTGAGGAAATTTCGTCTGTTAAGTGGGTTCATAGGACAATGAGTGAATTGAGAGTGATTGAATTTTGAATGAGAGAATGACCTTATAAGATTAAGTTGAAGTCTAAATTTAAGTTAAAGATGACGTCTAGGTATTGAATGAAAGAATTTTGAATGGTTGATTTTTGAAGTTAATAATTTCTCATGTAAGGGATCTTAGACCTATTTAGCTCTATATGTCCATTTCATACTTGTTAATACCAGACTCCTAATGACTTTATGAAAATCAGTTTTACAATTCCTCTTCT
Source organism: Bacteroidota bacterium (assembly GCA_038520955.1). Lineage (GTDB taxonomy): Bacteria > Bacteroidota > Bacteroidia > J057 > J057 > JBCBKZ01. The sequence goes on from JBCBKZ010000321.1 coordinate 2,401, forward strand.
TCATTCAAAATTCAATCATTCTTTCATTCAACATTATCACTAACACTCGAAAAAGAAGAGGCTGGCAAGCCTTCCTGATTAAACAAGCTGCCAACCACATAATCTTTCCAACCATAGCGAACATGTACAGGAGCAGAAACCTTGCTGGAGGTTAGCTGGATCTGATCTCCCACTATGTTGGCGGTTGCAGGGTGGAATACACCATCTTTACCCGCTACTTCAAAGTTTTGTAGGCCACCCTTGCCAGCCATCAACCCACTTCCTGTATGCTTGAAGGATACGCTAAGCACATTGCCCTCGCTAGTGTGAGAAGCGTAAAGAGGTCCTGAGTAGACCATATCTTTTCCATAGTCTTGTACCAGGGCCCACTTGGCTAGTCGGTCTCCAATGTCTTGTTTGTTACCCGGGTGTATACTTACATCATCTCCTATGTCCATGGTAACGGCCATACCCGTTTTAGGCGTAGCCAGGCTTTTCCGTTGGGCGTCTCTGAGTGCAGCAGAACGCTCACTTCCATAGGAGAATGGGGCTATCTGCACGAAGTAGAACGGAAATTCTGATCCCCATCTTTCCCGCCAGTCAGTGATCATGGCCTGGAACATTTTTTCATACTGCACATGCCTTCCCACATTACTTTCTCCCTGATACCAGATGGCACCTTTTATGCCATAAGGAATGATGGGCTGAATCATGCCATTGAATAGCACGCTGGGACTGTTGGCATTGAAGCTAAAGCTGGATAGACCTTCCGGTGCATTGGCAAGGGCTTCGGGCTTTTCATGGAACAGGAGGAAATGACCACTTTGGTAATCAGCTATTTGCATATAAGACCATCCTTCTGAAATGGGAATCTCACTTCCGTCAGCATCTTTCAGGCTAACTTTTCCTGAGAAACCGCCTCCCCCGCCAGTATCAATGATTCTGATGGCAATCGTATTCTCTCCCTGCTTAAGGGCAGAGGCTGGTAAGGTATATTCTCTGGGGCAATTCCAGCAAACCGTAGCCCCAAACATCTGACCATTTATATATGCTACATCTGAGTCATCTATTCCATTTTCTACATAGAAAGTAAGGTCGCTGGTAGGATTCTCCAGAGAGAAACTTTTTCTAAACCATACGGCTCCGTCTCGCCCTTTACATTCCAAATCCTCTATCATGGCCGGTAAATCTGTCATAGGCCAGCCGCTATCATCAAAATCTACATTTCTATAATCATCATCCCTTAGGCTGAGTGTGCGCCATTCGTCTTCCGTACTTGCACCAGGGATTTTTGGGAACTGTTCAAACCAGCTTTCTATGGCCCCTATGGTTTCTACATTTAATGCCGAGAGCTCATCTTCAAATTCACTTATTTCCATGAGCTTTTCTTTACTAGTCCATGCTTCAGCGGGAGTTCCTCCCCAGTTGCTGCCTATAATGCCTACAGGTATGCCCAGTTCTTGGTAGAGTTTTCTGGCAAAGAAGTATCCTGTTGCGGTAAAGAGATGGGCGGTTTCAGGAGAGGTTAACTTCCATTCTCCTACATAATCAGACTTTGGAGAATAGGCGATGGATCTTTCCACATCAAAGAACCTGATACTGGGATAATCTGCATTGGCTACTTCTTCCTGATAGTTGTCTATGGGCTCATTTGGGAGAAAGCCTTGAAGGGGCATCTCCATATTTGACTGACCGGAAGCTATCCATACTTCTCCTATCAGCACATCAGACAGGACAATACTGGTATCGGCAGCGCTAATGGAAACCGAAAAAGGCCCTCCAGCCTCAGGGGTTTCTAGTTGGGTGTTCCATTCTCCATTGGGACCTACTTTAGCAGTTGTTGTTTTCCCCCAGCTGCCTGAAATGTTTACCTCAGAATTAGGGGTGGCAGTTCCCCAAAACGCAACCTCATCCTGTTGTTGGAGCACCATATGATCCGCGAATAGAGGTCCCAGTTCCAGGGGTTGTTTTTCAGTCTGACAAGAAATAGTGAGTATAGCTAGGAGGGTAATTCCTAAAGCATATATAAAATTCGTAGCCTTCATAAAAGTTTGTTCGGGTGATATGAGAAAGAGAGTGATCTGGATAGGGTTATTACCAGTTTACTTGGAAGGGAGTCTATTCGCTGATTATGAGTAGAGATAGATTTTGGATACAGAAATTAGCGTTTGATTTCAGGTCTTATTATCATGATATGTCAACTTAAGCACTATGAGATATAGCTACTTACTACTAAGCCTAATCATATTGGCTGCCTGTAAGCCATTTAACAATGGGCATCAGGCTCTCCAGAATGTTCTGGATTCTTCCTGGGAATACCGAATAGCTCAAAACCCTATGTTCGCTACTTCTCTGGGGATGAAAGAGTATAACCATCTTCTTCCAGAGGTTAGCGAAGAAAAAATTCAAGAGGATGGCGCTTTCTGGGAAAAGCAACTGGCTGCACTAGAAGAAATAAATGTTTCCAGCTTGTCAGACGCTGATAAGGTGAACTATGAAATGTTTCACTATCTGTTGAAGGACAGGATAGCTAATGTGAAATTTCAGGCTTATCTGGTGCCATTAAATGCGGAGGGAGGCTTTTATACTGGCTTTGCCTTCGTGCCCAGAAATATGCCTTTTGAAACAGAGGAGGATTATGAGAATTATATAAGCCGTTTGTCTGCTTTTTCTTCTTATGCAGAACAGTATATGGGCTTGATGAAGACGGGAATGGAGAGAGGGATGGTTCCTCCCAAAAATATTCTGAAATCCCATCCTGGGATGATAGACACCTACATTCAGGCAGAGCCAGAAGAAAGTCCTTTTTTTGCCCCTTTTCTTAAGATACCCGATGGAATTTCTCCTGAAAAACAGCAGGAATTACAGCAAAAGGGGATAGAAGTCATTTCTACTGAGCTCCAACCCACCTATCAAAGGACTAAGACTTTCCTGGAAGAAGAATATATTCCCGCTGCCAGAGAAACCTTTGGAGCTATAGAGTACCCTAATGGGAAGCAGTATTATGAGCAAAGGGTGCAATACTTCACCACCCTTCCGTATTCCAGTGAGGAGGTCTTCGCCATAGGAGAGCAGGAGGTAGCTCGTATCATGGGAGAAATGACGGAGATCATTGATAGTCTGGGATTTGAAGGGTCCTATGCTGATTTCCTCCAGTTTTTACGGACGGATGACCAGTTTTATGTGAAAAACGCAAGGAGATTACTGGAAAAAGCGTCCTACATAGCCAAAAAGATAGATGGTACTCTACCTAAGTACTTTGGGAAGCTTCCCAGAAACTCCTACGGTGTACAGCCGGTGCCAGATGCCATAGCGCCTAATTATACGGCAGGTCGGTATGTGTCAGGTTCATTGCAGAATCACAGATCAGGTACTTACTGGGTGAATACCTACAACCTACCAAGTAGGACGCTATACACCTTGCCAGCCCTTACTCTTCATGAAGCCGTACCGGGGCACCATTTCCAGAATGCCATAGCAGAAGAGTTGGAAGAAATGCCGGAATTCAGAAGCAGGACCTATATCAACAGCTATGGAGAAGGCTGGGCCTTGTACACAGAAAAACTGGGGAAAGAGATGGGGATTTATGAAACCCTCTATGAAGACTTCGGAAGATTGACCTACGAGATGTGGCGTGCCTGTAGGCTAGTAGTGGACGTAGGTCTACACACCAAGGGTTGGACCAGAGATCAGGCGGTAGAATATATGGGGTCCAGAACGGCCCTCTCTATTCATGAGATCAATACAGAAATAGACCGCTACATAGGCTGGCCGGGCCAGGCATTATCCTATAAAATGGGAGAACTGACCATTGTACGTTTACGAGAGAAAGCAGAAGCAGAACTGGGAGATGATTTTAACCTGAGAGAATTTCATGACCTTCTTCTCTCACAGGGAGCCGTTCCCATGTTTATTCTCGAGAGAATGGTGGATGAGTATATAAAGGAGAAACAAGTGTCTTAATGTGATAAAGCAGAAGTAAT
>JBCBKZ010000322.1:0-6343 GCA_038520955.1 Bacteroidota bacterium
ACTCACCCTCCGGCTGGGCACACTTACTACAGAATCCAGCAAGAAAATGAAGATGGAAGTACGATTCTCTCCTCCATTGTTTCTGTCTTTGTGGATGCACGAGAATGGACTGAGTTACAGGTTTTTCCCAACCCTGCTACTGATCTACTGACCCTCATCCCTCAGAATCATTCTTTTCTCATGGAAGAGACCAGCATAGAATTATTCTCCCTACAAGGGAAAAGCGTAATGATGGATTTTATTAAGGAAGCATCCACCTATCATCAGATAAAAGTAGATCACCTTCCCAAAGGGGTATACATCCTCAGGATACATGGGCAAGACCAAAGGCTACAACAGAAAATCAGTATTCAATAGCTTATTCAAAGATGTTGATCTTGCGGTAGATTTGCTCTTCCCGGGTTCTCACTTTCAGTAGATAATACCCTCCACTGATGTTACTGATATCGTAGTTTAGGTCATTATAGCCCGGTACCAGTGATTCCACCCAGGTATTGATTTTTCTCCCGGCCAGATCCAGAAGCTGAACAATGATCACCTTAGGTTCCTCTACCCTCATAGAGAACTGAAGTTCCTCTTGCATGGGGTTAGGATACACCCACAACTGATCTTCATTAAAGAGTAACTGCTTATCCGGGGTAAAAATCCTCAGTTCCTTCAGCTTGTAGTTGCTAGTAACGATACGGGAAGCTTCCAGACTTATGTACCTCGCCCTTACATCTTCAAATCTGATGACATTATCCTCTGAGTTATTGCCTATTACTCGCCTTACGTCATTGTAGGTGACCCCATTGTCCGAAACCCTGATATCAAAATCTCCGGGATAACTATCCTCTTCCCAGTCTGCCACTATGGAGCAGATATTATAAACCGCTCCCAGGTCCAGTCTTATCCAGTTATTATCTGTAAAGGTGGCTTCCCAATAGGTATCTGGACTACCATCAATGGCCTTGGCAGCAATCACAAATTCATTTTGCTCAGCAGAAGCGGTGGCAGTCGCACCAAAACGGGTTACATTGATGACATCACAGAGGATATTTTGAGGGTCTACCCCACTTTCAATGGAATAGGGAGAAAGTCCATTCTCTGAGAAAGAGCGCAGTCTGTAATCATATTCTCCTTCATTCTCAGCCTCAGTATCCACCCAGTACCTGTCATTTTCACCGGCAGCATGAACTATTTCGTAGAGTCCATTCCCATTTCTTGCCCTTTCTACCAGATACCCCCATTCATTGGCATTAGTAGACTCCCATGACACATACACATGATTATCCATCTGCCTTTCCACACCGGCCATGGTAGGCGCATTGAGGTTGGCTGTTCCTCCGTCAATCAATTCAAATACGTCCACCTCTTCAAATGAGGCAGTTCCAAGAGTGTTATTGGCATGACTGGTCATGGCCAGCCCTATGTATATTTCTTCAGACATGGGTAGGTAAGAGACGCCTGCTTGCTGCCAGAAAATCCCATCTTCAGAAATCAAGGCGATGAGTATATCTCCTCTCCTTTCCAACCTCAGCCAATAAGGGGTTTGCTCATTAAAGTAGGAGGCTTCCGTAAAAGCTCCTATTGAAGATCTTGTCTGAAAAATGCCGTTGTTCTCAGCAGTTAATGCCAGGAAGACATTGGTAGCATTGTCATTCAGAGAGCTTCTGATCATCACTCCTGCCTTTGCCCAGGGATTGGTATTGGTGAGTTGATTAAGCTTAGCTATGATGGCTACATCTCCTGTAAATGCTTGATAAGCAAACTGGAAACCATCATTCTGTTGCCAGATATCCTCTCCGGAACCGCTGATCACAAACACATCATTAAACTGACAGCTTTGACCGGGAACGCCTACGTTTCCTATGTCCTGACTTTGCCAGGCATCACGCAAGGCAATACAATCTCTTCCTACCTGCGCTATCCAAAACTCTACCTCATTAATCGATCCCTCTATTTCCTGATGATCTTCTGTAACCAGAACTGCCCTTACAATATGTCTGCCAGCTTCCAAACCCTTTAGTGTGTAAATCTCAGGGAAATTATAGATGGTAATGGGAGGTCTGTTATCCACGTAAACATATAAGTGGGTGATATTCTCCGTCAACAGATCTCCATCCACCTCAATGGCTACTTCTATATCGGGGCCTACCAGCGTATCCTGGTTTACAGGTTGAAGCAGTCGCAGCGAAACTGGATCCACTGTCTGCTTTACTTCAAAGGTTCTGGTTACAGGCGCTGCTGCTGAAAAGACATCATTCCCTGCTTGCGTAGCTGTAAGGCTGATCATACCTTCCTCTCCACTAAGCTGAAGATTGGCCCCATCCAAGGTAGCGGGTCCTTCATCCAAACTGAGGTTTGCCGGCAAACCAGAGGTAGTAGAGATTTCTAAAGGAATTCTTGTTGCTTCCGCAACTCTGTCAGAAAGGTAGGAGAAGTTTATCTTCTGAGAAGATTGAGATCCAAAGGGATAGAGATAGCGTGAAGGAATAATCTGGCGGGTAATATTAGGATGCTCCCACTGTAACCTGGCTACGGCGGCTCCCCCTCTCTCATAGTACTCCATCCTGACAGACACTCTGTCTGCGGCATTCATGAATAAATTAGCCTGTCTAACAGTGGCAGGTTGGTCCTGCCAGGAGTTAATGATGAGTTCATCATTAATCCATAGCCTTGCTCCATCATCTGAAGTAGTAAGAAGGGTATATTCTCCCGTCAAAGGAGCTTCTAAGGTACCTTCCCACCTTACGGAAAAGAAGTCAATAAACAGGTCTGGGTCTGGGGATCCTCCGCCCCACTGGAAATCTATTTCCGGGTCCAGGCGCGTAAAGGCTTCCTCCTCAAATTCAAGGCCATTATAATAGGTTCCGGTAAGTCCCGTACCTGTGGCACCCGGTAAATTGGTAAAGCTAATGGAAGCCTTGGACTGGGGATTATCCAGTGGTTGATCATCACGGGTCACTATCTCCATATTGACCGTATGCGCTCCAGGAGGAAGATCTTGCAGGACGTATCTGCCATTAAGCTCATGCCATGCAACAACTGGCCCGTCATCCAACTGAACATGTATGTGGTCTGCGTCAGCACCTGCCAGATTCCCGAAAATATTATACCGTATGGTTATGTCTGAACCCAGGAGGGTATTAGCGGCATCAGGGGAAGTAATGACCAGCTCTGGAGGGCCAGGAAATACCGCGAAGGTCTTTTCCAAGGCCAAAGCCGGGTTATACTGATCATTACCGGGTTGGGTAGCTCTCACCATCACCTCTCCAGGAGTCCCATTGAGTGTGAGGGTTTCTCCCGTAACGGAAGCAGGCCCATCTACTACGAAGAAGGTAACAGGCAGTCCTGAAGTACTTGTGGCAGTTAGGGTAAAGGTCTCCTGGTCCAGGCTTAGGTCTGGGACATTCTCAAAGGTAATTTCCTGATCAATTCTCCCACAATCCGGGAAGATGTCTTTTTGAAAGGAAGTAGTAAGCCCGTCAGTATCCTTTACCTTCAGCTGAACTCTATACCAGTAGGTAGCATCTTCCTCACATCCTACGGGAGAAAGGAAGGTAACCGTGCTAAAGACCTTCTCTAGTGGCTCAGGATGAAAATGATCATTGTGAAATAGAACTACCTGCCAACTCACTTCCAGGTCCAGGATGTCATCTTCTGCATCAGAAATGTTCGCCTCCAACAATAACTCCTTAGGAGACTGGAGGGAATAGGTACTGATGGTATCAAGGCTGGTACTCAGAATCTGGGGGGGATTATTATTGAGGGACACTTCAAGGCTGGTACTGTCTACATTTCCTTCCCTGTCCCATACAAAGAGTTTAACCAAATAACTGAGAGGATCAGATTCTGCTGTGATGAAAGTGTGAGTAGGATTAGCCGCAAATACGGGCAAACTTCCATCTCCAAATTCCCATCTGTAGGTTACGGGAAAAAACTCCGGATCAAAGGACTTATCTCCTTGAAAAGCGACCGTCAGCTCAGTATTCCCAAATAAGGTATCTGCCAAGGCAACTGCTACAGGTGGCTTGCTCAGAATATTCTCAAATCCAATCTTCCAAATGACAGACTCGTTGGTTACAAAATACATCCCTCCTTCTGTAGGACTAGTTTCCAGGTAGGTAATTGTGCCTACATCATTTAGGACATTTCTGATCTCCACAGGATTATCATCCTCATCAAATACGGCACTCTTTATCCACTGTGCGCCATAGTCAGAGAAAAAATAAGTCCCCTGATACATCTCAGGAAAGTCTGTACCCAAATACCAGGTTCCTCCCATGGAACAATTCCCCTGGAAGGTGTTTCCTTTTACCTGACTTTCCTGCCCTATCAGGATGATTTCATTATCAATGGAAGCTCTTGGATTGGGGAGTCTCCAGTCCAGCTTAGGTCTTGAATGATTCTCTGGAAAGTAGGTGTCATTGGGGAAGCCCGGTTCAAAATCCATTCCCTCATATCTAGGCCACCCAAAGTTCTGATCAGGTGCGTTAGACACGTTGATTTCTTCCCAGGTTCCTGCTCCCACATCTCCTATGTAAAAGGATCCCGGATCTGCATCTTCAGGATTATGGCTTCCTGTTCCCGGCCTACGAGACATTCTGTAGGGGTTTCTTAGTCCTCTCCCCCACACTTTAGAGATAGCAGCATCCGGATTAGCCGGATCATAGTAGGGATTGGAAGGAATTCCATGCCCTGTTTCTGGATCTATCCTGAGTAGTTTTCCATTGAGTGAGAAAAGTACCTGACAACGATAAGATCCTATATTTTCATTTGGACCTATGATACCATCATTTAGTGCCTGGGCAAAATAGGTTTCAAAGGCCGATCCCTGATCATTTGAGAGGTAGCTACCAGCATCTCCCGTAGTTAACAGAAGGGTCTCATCTTCTCCAAAGATCAAGCTTCCCCCCAGGTGAGACTCATGTAAACTGGGTACTCCTTCTCCTATCTCTTCTCCTAACAGGACCTTCCTACTACCATAATCTACTTCTGTGAATCCATTAGCTGCTGAAGCCTGATAACGAGTAACTCTCGCCTGGCTAGCACTGAAGTAATCGTTGAGGCCTGGGTTATAATTGGCGGTACCAGCATTAAGGAGGTGGTGCCTATCTACCAGGTAATAAAGGTATACATATCCATTAGCCAGGAAGTTAGGGTCTAAGGCTACAGACAATAGGCCAAAATCCCGCCAGTTTCCTACCTCATCACTTATGTCCAGGAAAGGGGTGCTACTTTTGGTGCCGTTCTCCACAATCCAGACTTTTCCGGACTTTTCCCACACATACATTCTCCCATTATCATCAAACAGTATTCCTATGGCCTGATCAAAGCCGTCTGCATAGATCCGTTTGGTAAATTCTCCCTGAGCATATGTACTCAAAGAAATCAAGCTCAATAATACTGTCAGGATACAGCCTAAGTAGTAGTTTTTCATGTTTATGTAGATCTGAAGAAACCTAAACTCATTTAGAAGAATAAAAATAGCCATTGCATGCTCAGCATACAACCGAATCTATATATGTTCTCCTTCTGGTTTTTCTCCTATCTATGAAACCTTGTACACTCATAATACCCTAAGGAAATACAAAAAAAGCGCCGCCCCATAACTGAGGCGGCGCTTTTTATTTTATGTACCTATAATTAGTGTTTCCACTTGATGTTACAGCCATTGGCAGCTGTTTTCTGGGTAGCAGGAGCTTTTCCTGCCAGGGCACTTGCAATAGCCAGATCCAAATACTTTTCCTTCGCCATGTTAGCATCCAGGGGATTATCATCCACCTTACCCATATACATGATTTGGTATCTTGCCTGACCTGACTCTGACCTTTTCTTTCTGAGTACAAAAGCTTCAGGATTTTTAGTGGCTCCTAATGCCTTTGCTGCCCCTTGATCTTCATCCTTTAAGTAAGGGAAGGGAAAAGGGGACTGTGCAGAAATTCTGGCCAACGCATCACTGGTACTTACAGAAGCGTCATTACTATTCACAGCCAGGAAGGTTACTCCCTTAGCTTTATACTTCTTGTAGAGCCCAGACAGACGTGCCTCGTATTTACCGGCCCAGGAACAATGTGAACTTGTGACAATAATCACCGCAACATTGCTGTTATCCGTCAAATTTGTCAAACTGACTTTTTTACCACTTCCAGCAGTAAAAGTAAGATCAGAAACCGTTTTCAAATTCTGTGCAGACAGTAACACGGGGAGGCTTAGTAAAAGCATAAATCCCAGTAGTTGCCTGTAAGATTGATGAATCGTTTTCATACTTATTGTTTTTGCGAATTCTCTCCGGGGAGAGAGTTCTGATTTTTCTCCATTCTTACTATTCTACAGCTAAGAACAGATGATAGATCATTGT
>JBCBKZ010000323.1:0-6279 GCA_038520955.1 Bacteroidota bacterium
CCTGTCTTCACCATTCTTCCCAGTCTGTCATACTTGTTGACAAGCCATCTCTTTTCTTTCTTCATCTTCCCATCTTGGGTAGCTACCACTCTGTCCAGCTTATCATAGACAAAGGAGACCCACCCAGCAGCAGGGACCTTCTTTTTTTTGACACGCTTCCTTTGATCGTAGATGTACTGAAAGCTGAAGTCTTCTACAGCTTCCAGAAAAGGCCTTCCCGAAAGAATCATCCTCATCCCTTCCGGCTGAATGACAAAACGGATATTCCCGAAGGGGTCATAACAGTAATGGGTAATGGCAAAGATCCCTTTCTCTACTTCCTTCTTTTCATAGATCAGTCTCCCAAGCTTATCGGTAGCGGACTCAGTCAAAGCACCCTGCTCATCATACCCCCTCCTAATAAATAGGCTCCCAACAGGATAGTACTCACTATCCCAACTCAATCTCTCAGGGGCTATGCCACCTACAACATGCTCATTAGTCAAATACGTATTCACCAAAGTATGCTCTCCATCTACCCTAACTCCCACAGACCCCAATTCAGGCTGCCAAGCCTCTCCCACAGCACCTTGCTCAAGTACTCTACTAAGTGGAGAAGCTTCAAACTGAGAGACAGAATAGGGAAAGGACTTACTACCGGAGATTTGGGACTGAGACAAGTAGAAGGACTTCTGCTTTTCCAGGACATTCTCCTGAAAGCCTCCTACACTAACACTACTTCCGCCTCCAACAGTAAAAGGCAAATAGCTATGAATAATCCTTCCCAATGCATCATAGAGAATAGGGGTAACTACATCCTTCCCTTCAGGAGACCTTCCGACAGCTATTTGCTGAACCTCCCTTCCTAGTCCATCCAGGTAGGAGATCTGACTAGCCAGAATTGGAGAGCTCACCGAAGAAGAAGCCTCGCGATAAGTGGAACTCATGACATAATTATGAGAAGGGGAGGGTTGAACCTCAGAAGGAGTTGCAGTAACAGGCAAGATGATATTGACCAGCTCCTGCAAGGAGGGAGAATCGCCTATCACATCTTTAGAAGATGAAGGTCCAACCTGAAAAGCAGAGGTATGAAAAGAGAGGAGCAAGACCACCGAAAGGAAGAGGAGGTATTTCATAGAACCTGAAGATGGGCAGTAGAAACCCTCCTTGCTGGGCCCTTGTGGATTCGGCTATATGCTGCTTGAGAAGATCCGAGATGAATGAGGGAAGGGGGAGGAGAATTTTTTTTTCTCTCCTGATGACCGCTTTTGGAGTCGGTTGGCGCGTGACTAGATGAAGCCTGATGATAAGCTTCACTTATAGTCATGAAGTATCAACCCAAAAAACTGAATAGGTATGCTTAATAGAAATGTATTTACCACTTTGCTCATCCTGGGACTTTCTGCAGTGCTCTTTATTTCCTGTGGGGAAAACGGAGAGGATGGCGATACCCCTACCCCTCCCAGTCCAGAAACACTGGCTGAGTCCATAGAACAAGCTACGCTGCCATTAACCCCTTCCACAGTAGAGGAATCTGTGGACACAGTGGATCAGGGACTAGATATCTCTGCCCAACTCATCTGTAAAACCATAGAAGTAGATGCTTCTGGTGCTACAGGAGATTACCGAACCTTTGATCCTAACTCAGATGTTGTCTGGCCGGGAAACATTCTCCAGGGAAATACCATTACCCGTGGAACACCAGAAGTAGTAGACGTAGAGCGAGCTGCTGGGACCTTCACCATTGACCTGGTGAATGGGAGTAAGGGAACCAAAGTAGAAGTCCCTCAGGTGACTCAGCCCAATGTCATTGAAGGAATCAACAACATCATTGATAACAATAGCGGTGTTCTGCCATCTAACTTTACCTACACTTTCAGGGAAGTGAGAAGTAGGCAGGAACTTGCCCTGGCTATGCGTGTGAACGTAGAGACTTTTACTACTGACTTTGAAGGGAAAATCTCTGCCAGAACAAGTAATGAGTCTCATTCTGTACTGGTAGACTTTGTTCAGAAATACTATACCATCTCTTACCAGACGCCCACTAGCTATGAAGGCTTCTTTGCAGAAGGGGTAGATGGGAAAGACCTGGCCCCCTACGTAGGACCTGATAATCCTCCGGTCTTCATTAAGTCAGTAACTTATGGACGTAGGTATTACCTGATGATCACCTCTACAGCCAGTTCTACCGAGATAGAAGCTTCTATCAGAGCCTCATACGATGCAGCTACCTTTGGTGCTGATCTAGATGTGGATGCGACTTATGTAGGAGAACTGGAAGACGTACAGATATCTGTATTTGCTATGGGAGGGGATGCGCAGAAAGCAGCAGCCACCTTTGGAGGAGATTTTAATGCAGTACAAGACTTTCTAACAGAAGGTGGAAGCATAGAAACAGGGGTACCTCTTTCTTACAAAATGGAAACGGTAGCGGAGCCTCATCAGGATGTGGGCATAGGACTCGCTACCAACTTCAGCGTAAACAACTGCCAGCCTGCGGGGCTACCGGACTTTGCCAAGGGATGGTTTGGGATTTTTGATGGAGAAGGCATCAGTGCGGCAGTAGTTACTCAGGCAAATGGAGATGACGTGCTCCTGTTTAACCAGGAAGGTACTCGTTATGCGGAAGTGAGAAGCGGCCAACTTCTGGAAATAAATACTCTGGGAGATCCAAATGACCAGGGTAGATTGGCGGGCTGTCCCATAGATACGGCAGGCGCTGCACAAGGGCTAAATGGCCAAATCAGAATATTCTCCAAGGATGGCCTGAAGTACGTGTGGCAAAGCCAACTTCAATGGGGAGACATCAGAGACCTGTATCAATGGGGGAATGATGGCACACATCCTTTCCTGGAGGCCAATGCAGGAGGAGAAGCAGGGATAGGAGCGGCCTTTCAATCCAAAGCTAACCCTGCTGTCCACTCAATTCACTTTAATCGGGCAGGAAATAGATGGGTAAGCGCCATTAATGAAGGATTCAGTAGCCTACGTTCACTTGATGACTGGGGGGGAACCGGATTTGATATTCCTTTCTCTGGAATTGGGGCAGGTGCAAGAGTCTTTTATAAGGGTGCGCATAGAGAAATCCTGTTCAACAAAGAGGGCACCCATTTTTTCATTTTCCGTGATCCGGTAGCGCCGGGAAAAGTATACCAAATAGGAAATGATCCCGAGTAATTAAGAAAGCATTCTTGTAAACATAAAGTGGCTTAAAGCAGAAATCCGAACCTAGTATCATACTAAGTTCGGATTCTGTTTTTCTGGCGGAGACGGAGGGATTCGAACCCCCGGTACCTCGCGGTACAATGGTTTTCAAGACCACCGCATTCGACCACTCTGCCACGTCTCCGGTGCGAAATTACAACGCTTTTCTAGATTGGCAAGGGGTGATCGAAGATTTTCTCACATTATCTCAATCTTTTCTAACTGTTAGCCTTGTATAACCTTATTGCTTGAGGAGCTTAAAGGCCCTGGATTTTCCCTGAGTATCAGTAACTAAGGCCCAGTACACACCTATGGGCCAGTTCATGCTGGGTATTTCTGCTTTTGCCTGACCTGGGGATACGAATTTCTGTCCCATCACCTGTCCTATGCTGTTGATGACCTTAACTTCTTTAACCACTTGAGAATTCTCCCACCTGACAGTGAGTATATCCTTAACGGGGTTCTGTACATAAATTCTGGCTTTGGCAGAAGGCGAAATGCTGGTACTCAGTGTAGGTAGTCCCAGTTCTATGGACACTGGCAAATGGTCGGAGAACTGCTTCAAGGCTCCACAGACTGTGGGCGAAACGGGTCCGTCAGCATTACACCTCAACTCCCTATCATAGCTATCTCCACCGTTTCCAAATACCTCATAGGTTTCATCCTTATAAAAGACCCCTCTGGACTCATTTTTTATGGCATCTGACAATAGGATAATGTCAAACCTATCATCCAGGCCCCCCGTTACACCACAGTCATTACTGACAGTTCGAGGCGACTGGGTATGTATTAAGGTATGCACAGGTCCATTCCAATTATTTTCTCTGCCAGCCGGATCAAAAAAGTCTATTTCTGGATCTGTCTGCTTCACAAGGTTTTGAAACCCATCTTCATTAGCCGCAGAGAAATTGAAATCTCCCAGGAGAATCACATGCTTCTCTCTCCCATTTTCATCCATCCAATCAATGATGTTTTGGGTAGCTTGTAACCGTTTGGCTCTGTCAGTGGAGCTATTACTGGCTTTTAGATGTGCTACTATGAAATATAGAAACAGGGTATCTCCTGAAGCTACGCTCTCTTTATCATACAAAGTGAAGACATTTACGTCTCTGGGATCAGCCTCTATGACTTCCACTCCTACATAGCCCAGTTTATCTGTCCTGTAAAATATGTTGTTTACAAATACTGCCCCGGCTTCATTGGTGATTTCTCCATAACCAATCTGATCCGTGTAGGTAAAACCCAGGCCACGAATTCTGTTGGAAAAGGCTTCGCTTGGTAGGAGTTCATTAACCGTAAGTACATCTGGTTGGGCAGCTGTTAGGATGGTGTTTAACCAGCCGTCTTTTTGGCTGAGGGTAGGCCCACAGGTATTATCTCCATACCGGAGAATATTATAATGCATGATTTTCAGGCTTCTTTGAGCCTGAACAGGAGAAAGGGATAGGCCCAGCATCAACAGTAGGCTGGCGCCAAGAATAAGCAAAGGTCTGTACATGAATGAGTGATTGTAAAGGTACTTCAAGGATGAATGGTAGATTAAGTCCCGAAGTAACCACAGAAAAGTATGTTTATCCAAGCCCCAGGTTCTGATATGTCAATCTTTCCTTAGAACCGGCTTGCATTAAGAGGTAATAGTTGTGCTTTTCTCTTTCAGACATGTAGGGGAGGATGTCTTCCAGAGAATTTTTCTTTCTGGCCTTATTATACCAGTCTCTTTTGGAGAAATACTTTCTCCAGTAGTTTTCCTTGAACTTATATCCATGCCTGGCCAGCAGTTCTTTAATCATGAAAGTCCGATCGTTAGGATGCATAGCCAGGACATCCTGGGTACTGAGGAAGGATTCAGAACTTTCCGGAAACACGCCAAGATATTTAGAGGATCCGAAGTCTCCCAGATAGTTGGGTATGGGATCAGAATATAAAGCTTCTATGAGCATTCTTCTGGCAGACACAAATCTTCTGGCCCAGTAAGGGTCTCTCATCTTACTGGTAGTTACCCCTCTGGAAGAAGAGCTATGTATAAACTTGAGTGATTCTCCGGGAAAAGAAACCACTATGCCCACATGTCCTATTTTTTCTCCCATTTTGAAGAATACCATATCTCCCCTTCTGAGGTTGATCATGGAAACCGGATCTCCTGTCTCGGCCTGTTCATAAGAAGTTCTGGGAAGCTCTTTGCCCACCTCTTGATAGCAAAGCTGCATCAGTCGGGAACAGTCAATGCCATCATAGTTATAGGGGGTACCCATATAGCTTTCTGCCGTTCTGATAACGGTCTCAATGTCATCTGATACGTCCTGAGAGAAAGCTGAAGTGATTCCTCCACATAGTAGAAGGAGGAACAATAAGGTAGGCTGATGTTTCTGAACAAGCATAACAGGCATTTTATTCCAGATTAGGGAATATCTGCGAAAATATCCAATGAGCAAAAGAATGTTATCCACCAATTGTGGACATAGATTCTGTTACGGGTTTCCCTTTCAATCTGTTTCGTTCTGCCTCAAAGCCGTTTTTTGCCCTACTGTTGAAAGCTGATCTAAGTACGCCAGCCACTTCTTCATCTGTACTGCCATTCCTGAGGTACTCTCTCAGGTCCAGGACACCGTCATCATACAGACAGGTTTTCAGACTCCCTTGTGGGGTAACCCTGATTCTGTTACAACTGCCACAGAATGTACGAGAGAAAGCCGCTATGATCCCCAGCGTACCCTTAGCACCGGGAACCCGGTAGTGAGTAGCCGTATCATGCTTATCATTTTCCGCCCTTTCCAGATCAGGATACTGACTTTTTATTCTTTCCAGAATCATTTGATGATTCCAGGCCAGGGTAGGATAGTTAGCCCCATTCCCATTAAAAGGCATTTCTTCTATAAAGCGGACGGAAACAGGATTTTCTATGCTATATGCTGCCAGATCCAGAATATCATCTGTATTCTTGCCATCCATGATGACTGCATTGATCTTGGTTTTGATAGGGCTTTCCATTAAAGCCTTCAGACAATCCATCACCTTGGGAAACTCATCCCTACGGGTAATCATCTTAAACCTTTCTCTGTCCAGTGTATCCAGACTTAGGTTAATGGACTTAACCCC
>JBCBKZ010000324.1:0-6275 GCA_038520955.1 Bacteroidota bacterium
AGGGAGTCGCAAGAAAGTGCTGGAAGATTCATTTTAAGCAGTATATAGAAGTAGACGGCCCAAACTACTATGAGGAAAGTAAAGGAAGCTTTGATGAATGGACCCTAAAAGCTGAGGATAGTACTTACCTAACGCTTATTGAAGATGTAAAGTGCTTTTTATTTAAAGAAGAGATCATCCCCGAAATACCCATGATTATGCAGGGGGATCTTCTTCTGAGATTTTTCGCGAACCATCACAGACAGATTGTCAGGAAGCACGGAAAGGCGGAATTAACTTTTTTTGAAGGAGAAAAAAGTAAGAGAGTCCTAAGTGGTCAGGAAAAACTACTTGCTTTTTATGAAGAAGATGGAACTTTTGGAGTAGAGTGTGAATTAGATGGGAAGGACAAAACCATCAAGAAGGTAAACTTCTATCAAATTCAGGAAATCAGTCTTAGAGAACTTTATGATACTTTCCTCCCAAACGAGCAAAAAATAAAGCTAATTCGTAGACATAGAGAATGGTTGATCATCATGGCACTAACTGTTTTGGGAGTAATATTTTTCTCAAGGCTTGTGATGCAATCAGATCAATCTGACCAAATAGGTAATATAATTCTTCCTGCCATCATTAGTGCCTTAATGATATCAGGGATAAGCACATCTAATGGTACAGATGATTGGGGAAAAGTGCTGTTTTTCGTAATGATTCTTATTCTCCCTTTATTTAAGGTAGTCGATGGGTTATTTATGATGGGAATAGCAGGTTTGTGGTTTGTAATTACCCTACTCCTCCTTTCATTTTTTATTTTCTGCCTATTTACCAGAAAACATAAACTAATAAGGTAGTATCAGGAATCTATTGTATATTTTCATCTATGAGCGCTAACATCCAGTCACAACAGGCTCTCGCCTCAGTCAAACAGTTTAACTGCCCTAACTGTGGGAATGCCCTTTCCCTCCTACACCCCAGGGCTAAATTTGTCGCTTGCCAATACTGTGGGACAGAACTGGATGCCAGCTCAGAGACCTTTCATATTCTCCGCGCCCTAGTTCCGCCTAAAAAGCATAAGCCCTATTCCTTCCTGGAGTTAGGAATGAAAGGAGTACTTAATGGGAAAAAACATCAGATCATTGCCAGATCTCGATGGAAGATGGACTATAAAGAGTATTGGTCTGATGAAGATGGAAGTGGCTACTCTGATGAAATCTGGTATTATGATGAGTGGCTGCTAATGGCAGAAGACAGGACCTATTTCTATCTGGTGGAAGACAGAGAAGGATACTCCATCTCGGAAGAGATCATTCCTAAGACGCCTATGCTCCTTCCAAAAAACCTGCGGATGAAATTCTACAACAGGCAGGCGAAGGGCATAGTACGAGAGTATGGCAAAGCCAATCTGGTTTACTTTGAAGGTGAAACCAATTATCAGATCAAGCTAGGCGATGAAATCAAATTTGCTTCTTTTGGTAAGGGTACGGTCTACTCCGCTGAGTGGAGAATGGCGGAGAATAAGCGAGACATCAAAGAGATAGAGTTTTTTAAAGAGAATAAAGTTTCCCGACTCAAGATAGCAGAGGCTTTTAGAGAAAATCCTAATGTGGAGGCCATTCTCATCAGAATGAAGAAATGGCGTTACGTAGCACGGATAGCAGGCTTTTCAGCACTGGCTTCCCTTTTGCTGTTTTTATTCTCTATGGTATATCCCGGAAAAACCGTCTTTAATGAAAGAATTCCGGTTTCTCATATAGCCAATGCTGACAAGGAAACTTACACCTCTCCGGCAGTTGTACTTCCGGACAAGGGCTTGTATAACTTAAAACTTAGCTGTGAAGGTCTCCCTAACGGGGCTTATACAACAGCATTCATGTACATATTGGATGAAAACCAGCAAGCCATCAATACCATGGGAGATGAGTTCTACTATGAGACAGGAAGAGATTCTGATGGAACCTGGACAGAAAGTGAACTGAAGGAAAGTAAGACCTTTAGATTACCGGAAGGAGGCACCTACTATTTTAGGGTGTTTGTAGACGGTCCCCAATCCTATGATACCCACTTCAATCTGGAAGTCAATAAGGGCATCTGGATTTCCAGGTACTACCTAATAGGATTTATATTTTCCTTAATGATTTTCTTTGTTGGTAAGATTAATGGGCAGTAATGAGAGATTATTTTAGAACCGTAGTTGTCATGATATTTCTGGGAGGAGGACTTCTTATGTACATAGCTTCCGCACAAGGCTGGGGCGTAAAAGGACTGGATGATCCTACTACCAGAAGAGAAATTCAGGAAAACTGCCCTGATGCTTATAAGAATAGCCAGGGAGACTGCCTAAGGCGTACCTTCAGAAGTTACTACCTGGTAAGAGGTGTCAGAGGTGGAGGATTTGGCGGAGGAGGAAAATGAGAAAAGAGCTATTCCATATAGAAGGCTTACCCTTCAAGGTCGTTGAGGTTCTCGAAACGACTATGCTGAATGGTACACTATGTGCCTTCGAGAGCCTCAGGCACCGTGGAAGTCAATCGAAAGAATATTTTCATTTTTGAATAAGCACTTTTGAAGAGGGATTTTTTAGTTTTTTCATGGAAATTATCCCGTTACCGTCAAACAAAATTTTGGGCTGGACGCCTCACCACTGGTCGTGGGCGGCTTGCAGAGCTGCATTGGTGAGGCAAAGCGTTTTTGCTTCGTTTTGGGGCGAATGCCAAAATGAAGGCCCGCTGCAAGCGACGTAGCACTAGAGAGCATTAATTTTCAATGAAACCCTTATCTATTAAATTAGTGGTTTATTGAACTCACAAAACCAGCACCTATTACTGAAAATTTTTATCGCCATTTAGATCATTGCGATAAAGAGAACTTGAAATAAAAAAGGAACTCTCTCCTGACATGACCCGCACCCACATTGCCCTCTTATTATGTTCTGTGTTCATCATTGCCGTTTGTGGCATTTTGTATGAACTCCTCATCAGTACACTCACCAGTTATTTTCAGGGAAGTAGCATTCTCCATTTCTCACTAGTCATAGGATTCTTTCTCTCCTTTATGGGCGTAGGCTCTTATCTGTCAAAGTACATACAGAAAGACCTGCTGAAGTGGTTTATCAGTCTGGAGATAGTTCTTGGTGTGTTAGGAGGTATGGCTACGCTCATTCTCTATTCCGCCTTTTCCTTTACAGAGTATTACTATGTAGTGGCCTTTGGCTTGATAGGTTTACTGGGAAGCATCATAGGGATGGAGATTCCCCTGCTTACACGCATAGTACGTGAGCATGAGTCCCTGAAAGATGCGCTGGCGCTGGTGCTAAGCTTCGATTATATAGGCGCACTAATCGCTTCCATTCTCTTCCCACTCGTCTTTCTCCCTTTTCTGGGAACCATGAAAACGGCTTTTCTGATCGGGATACTGAACATCATCGTAGCCATCATGAATACCTGGACCTTCCGGTCCAGACTGAAAGAATATAAGCAGCTGATGGTTAGCTGCTTCATCAGCATATTGGTACTTGGGGGGAGTTTGGCCTACTCCTTTAAGCTGGTCAGCTTCTTTGAGCAGTTTCTTTATAGAAACGAAGTCGTCTACACCCACCAAAGTCAGTACCAACGGATAGTCCTGACCAAGTTCAATGATGACCTGAGGCTCTTCCTGGATGGCAACCTCCAGTTTGCTTCACGGGATGAGTACCGCTACCATGAAAGTCTGGTCCATATACCCTATGCTTGGGCATCTACGCCTAAGAATATCCTGATACTGGGTGGTGGAGATGGACTGGTTACGAGAGAACTAAAAGATTATCCTAACATAGAGAAGATCACCTTGGTAGACATAGATCCTAAAATCACTGAACTGGCCAAGGAGCACCCGTTATTGGTAAGCATTAATGAAGGGGCCATGTCTATGCCCATCGTACATACGGTTCATCAGGATGCTTTCAAGTTTGTAGAAGAAAGTACAGAGACCTATGACCTCATCATTGCAGATCTACCGGATCCCCATGATAGCAGCATAGGGAGAATGTACACTAGAGAGTTTTACCAGTTGGTCTATCAAAAGCTGAATGCAGGAGGCGTGTACATTACACAGGCTAGCTCTCCCTACTTTTCGCCTACGGCCTTTTGGTGCATCAAACATACCCTGGATACCGCCTTCCCGGTGGCAGTCTCAATGCAGGTAGATGTCCCTTCCTTTGGACCGTGGGGATTTCATATGGCGAAGAAGCTCAGCCCCAGAATGCCAGGTGCGGATAGTGTATCAGTAGATACCTATGAACTGGCAGAAAAACTTTCTCTCAGCATATTCTCTGATAGCACTTCTTACCAATACTTGAGGGAAGATATGCTTCCCGCTTTATTTGTATTTGATGGAGATATGGAAGAATTGGAAACGGATGTAAACAGACTGGATGATCAGGTGTTACTTAACTACTATGCTGAAAGCTGGAAATACTGGCAATAACACATGAACTTTCTCAAAAACAGAAATCTGGTTCTCGGTCTTATGCTACTTATAGCAGCTAGCCTGTACGCGGTATATGTCTATCAGCAAGATAGCAGTTCCCTGAATGACAGAGACATTGCCTTTGCAGTAGAGGATACAGCAGCAGTAGACCGAATGGTCCTCATCCGTTTTCTCCTGGAAGAGGAGCAGGAAGAATTACAATTCTCCCGCACAGAAGCTGGCTGGCTTCTGAATGAGCGCTACCCCGCCTTTCAACCCAATGTGAACAGCTTACTGGGCACCCTTTCTCAATTACACGTACAGGAAGTACTCATAGAGAAAGGCCTGGATGCAGGGAAAGAATTACTGGAACAGCAGCGCCTGAGGCTGGAAGTGTATGATGGAAGAAAAAAAGTAAAGGAAATTCTCATAGGAAGAGAAGGAAAAGACGCGCAGGGAACCCTCATGATGTTGGCTAGCAGTAGCAGACCCTTCATCGTAGGTATACCTGGATTTAGCGGATACCTGAATTCCCGCTTTACCATGGACATGGACTTCTGGCGGGAGAAACTGCTCTTCCAGGCAAAGCCAGATCAACTAGCAGCCATCTCCATTTCTTACCAAAATGATCCCATTAACCAGCTTTCTTTAAAGAAAGAAGGGGAAGACTGGACCTTAGCAGATGCTACTGGAAATGCAGATGCTATCCAGATGTACCTTTCTCAGTTTAAGGGGAAAGTATACGCTGAAGCTTTTGTGTCGGATAGGTATCCGGAAGCCATGGGAGAACTGGCTAATGAACAGCCAGACATCATTTTTGAGCTGACTTATCAAGATGGTTCTGAACGTAGTGTGATCTTATTTGAGCAGGCAGATAACCCTAACGCCTATTTGGGATGGGTGAAAGGAGAGGAGGATTTGATGAGCATTCAGCACTTTGTCTTTGACAAATATCTGGTGAAAAGAGAGGAACTGCTGTAAAATGAACTTTCTTTCTGGCGAACACATCTTTTCGGGCTTCTTGTCCTTCCTTTTTGGACAAAGATGTGTACCTTTATAATATTGATTAAATGGCTTCAGTCCGAAGCACTCCTTTTATTGTAGAGAGATTACCTAAAGGTTGAGACTATGAATTTCATTGTTTCCTCTGCTGCCCTTTCCCGGCAGCTAAGCAGAATAGCTGGTGCTATCCCTTCTCGCTCAGTCCTTCCTATTATTGAGAATTTTCTGTTTGAGATAGACCAGAACTCCTTAACTGTTTCCACCACTAACCTGGAAACATCTATGCAGACTAAGCTTACCATTGAGTCTCGTGGAGAGGCTATCAAAGTGGCTATTCCTGCACGTATTCTACAGGATATTCTGAAAGCACTGCCAGAGCAGCCTATTACTTTCCTCATAGATGAAGAAAACTTTGGGGTAGAAATCAGCTCTGAAAACGGGAAATACAAGATCTCTGGAGAAAATGGAGAAGACTTTCCTTCCATCCCTCAACCGATGGATACAGATGCCATTAATATCCCTCAGCATGCCATGCTGAAAGCGGTAGGGAAAACACTGTTTGCCGCTTCTACAGATGAAGATAAAGCTGCCCTAAATGGAATCTACTTTGACCTGGGAGAGCATGGTGCCACTTTCGTAGCTACTGATGCACACAGACTGGTACGCTACAGAAGGGTAGATGTGACGGTAGATAATCCTACCAGCTTCATCGTACCGCAAAAAGCCCTGAATTTGCTAAAAGGGTCTCTGGATCCTAATGCGACTAAAGACATTACCATCCACTACAACGAGAACAATGCATTCTTCAGATCAGATGATTTGCTACTGATCTATCAGGCGACAAACCAGTA